>JARLFZ010000158.1 GCA_031296305.1 Occallatibacter sp.
GTAAAGTTGACGACGGCGTTGGATCGGTTGACACCTTCAAGAGTGAACAAGTCGCGAATCTCATCCAATGTTAGAAAATCGCGATCGTTCTTGGGCGACCAGCCCAGCAGGCAAAGAAAATTGACGAAGGCCTGCGGCAGAAAGCCCGCATCGCGATAGGTGGTGACGCTGACTACCGGCCCGTGCTTGCGCTTCGACAACTTGGTGCCGTCGGGCGCGACCAGCAGCGGCAAGTGGGCGAACTGCGGCGTGTTGCCTCCAAGCGCCTCAAAAATGAGCACGTGCTTGTACGTGTTGGTCAGGTGATCCTGGCCGCGAATGATGTGGCTGATGCGAAGATCGGCGTCGTCGACGCACGAGGCGAGGTGGTAGGTCGGCATGCCGTCCGAGCGCAGCAGGGCAAAGTCTTCGACCTCGTCGGCGGGCCGGGACTGCGCGCCGTAGACCGCATCGACAAAATGGAGAATCCGGCCTTCGTTTCGCGGCACGCGATAGCGCAGCGCGAAGGGCTCGCCCGCAGCGGCGCGGCGGTCGCTCTCTTCGCGCGACATTTCCCTCATGCCGGGATTGAAAAGCCAGGCGCCTTGCGCGGAAGAGTTGTCGTCGTCCGTGGCGTGGGCGGGGGTGAAGTCGCGATACGCCAGGCCCTTCGCGAAGATGGCCTCAGCCTGTCGACGGTGCAGCGCAAGACGGTCTGATTGCCGGTACTCTTCGTCCCAATCAAGGCCCAGCCAGCGAAGCCCTTCGAAGATGGATTGCACGCTGGCGTCGGTGTTGCGCTCGACGTCGGTGTCGTCGAGCCGCAAGATCATGGTCCCGCCGGTATGGCGGGCATAGAGCCAGTTAAAGATAAACGTGCGCGCGCTGCCGACGTGAAGAAAACCGGTCGGCGAAGGCGCAAATCGGACGCGCGAACGCGCGGGTACAGGGGCAACTGAGTCGGGCATCGTGGCGATGGCTTTCATTCACGATGCTATCGCACCGCAGTCCCCGCCTGTCTCAGGCGACGGGCGGAACGGGCGGATATTGCGGCGGATACGGCGGCGGATAAGGAAAAACCTGTCCCGCGGGAACCACCTTCCACTCCGCAAAGGCCAGCACGTAAAGCAGCACCAGATTGCCCAGCGGAATGATGTTCAAGAGCGTAAGCCAGGGTGAAAACCCCGCCTTTTTGCAGATGAACCAGAAGGGAATCAGGATGATCGCCAGGCCGACGATGCAAGCAACCGCGATGATGGGAAGAATCATCAGCATCGCATGTTGCGCCGCGGTGGTATCTGGGATTTCCTGTAATAGCATCGCCAAAAAGTTCATAGAGAGCGCTCCGGAGTGGGATCAAAACTTTGCTGCCAAGGTACAGCTAAACCGGCGAATCTGCAATGAAAATCGCGGGGCAACCCCCCATCTTGACCAACTTGACCAATTTCCCGTGTTGGGCGCAGAATGAACTGAGGGGTGCCGAGCCGTGGCCGCCAATCCTATTCCCAAACTGAAGAAGCAAGCAAAACGGGTGCAGGTGAACCTCTACGAGGCCAAAACGCATCTTTCGAGCCTGGTAGAGCGAGCCGCCAAAGGCGAAGAGATCGTGATCGCTAAAGCCGGTAAGCCGATGGCGAAGCTGGTTACGCCTGGCCCGCGCCTCGCGCAGGTGCGTAAACCGGGCGGCAACTACATGAAGATCACCTATATAGCGGACGATTTTGACGCTCCGTTGCCGGAGGATGTGCTGACGGATTTCGGACTCTGATGCGACTCCTGCTCGATACACATGTCGTTCTTTGGTGGGACGCGGACGATTCCCGTTTATCGGCGCTTTTTCGCGACGCAATCGCTTCTGCAGACAGCGAGGTTTTCGTAAGCGCCGCATCGGCGTGGGAGATCGGGATCAAGAAGGCATCCGGCAAGCTTCAAGCCGGGGCATCGGTGGCCCTCACGATTCGCCGTCACGCATTTACCGCATTGCCAGTTACTGTCGAGCACGCCGAGTGGGCCGGTTCGTTGCCACTTCTTCATCGCGATCCCTTTGACCGGTTGCTAGTGGCACAGGCGCAACTTGAAGGACTGGCGTTGGTGACCGTCGACGAGCAGATTCTCCGCTATCAGGTTCCGCATTTGTAGCTTTCGCGGGGGTATAGCGCACGAACGCCCTACGTGATGTCTTCCGTGTCGTAGACCGGCGTGACAACGCGTTTTTTCGGCACGCCGTGGACCGACGAGAGCAGATCTTCGACCACGTCTTCGAGCTGGCGCTGGGTTTCGATGACCGCTTCCATGCTCTTGAGTTCTTCGGGCTCCTGCACGCGCTCCACCAGCACCACGGCGTGACACTGCGCCACGTGATCGAGTTTAAGCCCCTCGGGAGTTTTGGCCTTGATGCTCACCTGGTCCATTTCAACACCCAGCAGGTCGGACACGCGCGCGCACATATCGGCGGCGATGGGCGAGATTTTGGGCGCGGCAAGAATCAACGTGGTGTCGACATTGGCGACGCGATAGCCCGCGTGCTGCAACTCTTCGAGCGCCAGGTTAAGAAAGATTGCGGAGTCGGCGTCTTTCCAGCGCGGATCGCCCGGCGGAAAGAAGCTGCCGATATCGCCGGCTGCCACGGCGCCCAGCAGTGCGTCGGTAATGGCATGGAGCAGCACGTCGCCGTCGGAGTGGCCGGCCAGCCCCTCGGGGTGGTCCAGCGTCATGCCACCAATGCGCAGCGGCACGCCGGGCTTGAACTCGTGCGAGTCATAGCCAAAACCGACGCGTATGTCTGTCTTTCCCATGTTCGTTCTTAGCCCCTGTCACTGCCTGCCTTACTTATTCTTATCAGGAACGGGGATAAATGATCGCGGATTGTCCGGGTCGGGGACGTAATACCCCGGCTTTAGGTGCGCAGACGCAAACGAACCGGGCCTGACGTAAATTTGGTTTGGATCTACCCAGGTCATTCCCTTTGCGACAGGATCGAACCCCTCTGGAAAACGCGTGGAGTCGTTGTATTTGCAACCGGCCAGATCAACGCCATCCAGAAGGGCCCCGGTAAGATCAGCGCCTTCCAGAGTTGCCGAGCCTCCGAGATTGTCGTACGAAATATAGGCTCCCCGCAGATCGGCATCGCGAAGGTTAGCTTCTCTCAAACTCGCACCCGCCAGCCGGGCTTTTCGGAGTATTGCGCCTTCAAAATTTGCCCTGAAAGCGATGGCCCAATACATATCCGCGCCCGAGAAATCTGCTTCCCGGAGATC
This sequence comes from Occallatibacter sp., assembly GCA_031296305.1. Classification (GTDB taxonomy): domain Bacteria; phylum Acidobacteriota; class Terriglobia; order Terriglobales; family Acidobacteriaceae; genus Telmatobacter. The sequence goes on from JARLFZ010000158.1 coordinate 3,237, forward strand.
TGAGTCGTCGAGATAAACTCCCTCCAACATTTGCCCAGAAAAGTCGGCTCGTCTTAGATCGAGGCAGTCGAGGAAGTTGACACCTTCCACGTCACGCAAAACTTGGCCATCGCGATCTTTGACGATCAAGAGATCCTCCCTTCCGGCCCGATCTCAGACGGGTAGGGACCAAATGACTCCAGACACCCTTACCGACCGCGCTGCCTCAAATAAAACTCGGCCAGCTCCAGGTCGCCGGGCTGCGTAATCTTCAGATTAACCTGAGAACCGGGCACCACGGCTACGGGAATTCCGGCGCGTTCCAGCAGCGAAGCCTCGTCGGTGCCCACAAAGCCGTCGGCGGCGGCCTCAGCGAAGGCGCGCGCCAACAGCCCGTAGCGGAAACCCTGCGGCGTCTGCGCCTGCACCACGAACTCGCGCGGAATGGTCGCGGTAATCAGCGCTCCGTGCGCGGTGCGCTCTACCTGTTTGATCGTGTCCACAGCGGGCATGCCGACGATTGCCGCGCCGTTCTCGGCCACCGCATCAATGGTGCGCTCGATGGTAGCCACGTCAATCAGCGGGCGCACGGCGTCGTGCACGAGCACGATATCGTCCGCCTCGGCAGGCAGGGCGCGGAGCGCGTTGGCCACGGATTCCTGGCGCTTTTCGCCGCCCTCCACCACGTGCACGCGGTCTGAGAAGCCGTACTCGGCTACCTGCGCTTCGGCGCGCTCCATCTCCGGCTTGCGCACGGCCACGTAAATCGACGTGACCCGCGGCGCCGCGGCAAAGGCGCGCAACGAGTGAATGAGGATGGGCACACCATCAAGGGTGAGGAACTGCTTGGGCTGCGGATTGGGCTGCGGACCCGCCATGCGCGTTCCCATTCCCGCAGCGGGTAGGATGACAAAGACTTGCATAGCTCTGCGAGTATAGCACCGGGCGGGCCTGCGGGCCGGGGCCTGAATTCAATTCCCACCGCCGTTGGACAGGCTGAAGTTAAATTGCAGGGCCGCGCGACTCGTAAACCTTCACAGGCAATGCGGGAAGTAGGCAAAGTTTGCCTGATGGAAACGGCAAATTGTTCCTGTTTCGGAGATCGATTGCGCACTTCAGGCCGATGCCGGATTCGGCATAGTCTCATGCCCAGTGAGAAAAGGGGCTGCTCTCTGCATCGGTCTGAGTGTCTTGCTTCCTACCGGATTCGCCCTGGCTATCCTGCTGATCCGATTGCCCCCTCGGTGCGTCCTCTCCGCTCAAACTCACCACGCAATCCGTTTCGCCGTCAACTTCGTTCGCGAGTGCGGAGGCAGAGAAGGTTAACCTCTTTCTTGTTCGCGCGGCTGCCATCTCGGCTTCGGCCTTTGCCGCGTAAATGCCATTCATTTGCGCGTTCGGGTTGAATTGGCTGGCGTGCACGTGCATGCAATCTGGTCTCCCCTCTCAGCCGCCTGGCCAAATTCGGCCCACTTCCTGCGCAACCAACCGCCGGCAACAGGCTCACTTTGCGCTGTCGCTCTCACTTTTCTGCATGCAGGTCGCCAAATCCTCGGAGCAGTTTATCCAGCTCGCACTTTGGTCATATCCAGGGGGATTGGAATTCGATCTCGATGTGCCGATATGAACTCGCCTTCCCGCAAAGGGAGCAAAACGTTGTGGAGGTTTGTCATGTCGATTTTTGCGATTCAGGCCAACAGCAACTACGATTTGTTTTCGCAAAGTTCATTCCAGAAGCTGGAGCAGGAGCTCCAACAACTCGGCACCGATCTTCAGTCCGGCAATCTCACAGCCGCGCAGGCCGACTATGTCACCCTCCAGCAAGACCTGCCTCAAACAAGCGATTCCTATTCGCAGACCAGCAACCCGATTGAGCAAGCGTTCAATCAGTTGTCTAAGGACCTTCAGGCAGGAAATCTAACCGCCGCACAACAGGACTTTCAGACCATCCAGAAGGATTTGCAAAATCAAGCGGCACATGGGTCCCAGTCTGATGACGCAACTGAGGGAGCACGACACCATCACCACCATCACGGCGGGAGCGGCAGCAGCGAATCAAACCAGATCAGCAAGCTGATGTCGCAGCTTGGAAAGGATCTGCAATCAGGAAACCTCACTTCTGCACAACAGGATTTCACTTCCTTGCAGAGTCTATTTGCGAAGTTCAGCCAGAGTAGTTCCCAGCAGTCGTCCACGTCTTCGGAATCGGCTACAAGCACCTTCTCGGTCAATGCCTGATTACGCGGGCCTGATCGCACCGGAATCATCCTCCTTTGCAGTCACCTTGTCATAGACCGTGACAAGGTGACTCGCTCCTTGCTCAAATTCGCGATCTACGTGTTTGAAGCGTTTTGTCTCGTCGTTGAAGTGGGTGCGCCGCGGAGTTTTAGATTGTGACGGCGTGCTGACAGAGCCAACAGATTGGCCATTTTCGACCTGGAAGAGCGGGGCTCCGGATGAATCACGGGCGATCCGGAGGTTGCGAGTTTGGCAATGGAATCCACCGCGACTTGAGATCAGGCCCGCGCACCGAGGAACTGAGGTCCCGGCGGATCGGCACAGTCGCGCTATCATCCTCTCGTGCCCCGTTCGCCCAAGTCGAAGCCTGAGCCCGCTTCTGCTCCGGGCCTGCCGCTCGACACGTCCCTGCTCAGGCCGGGGATGCGGCTGGCCGTTGCGCTCTCCGGCGGCGCGGAT
>JARLFZ010000159.1 GCA_031296305.1 Occallatibacter sp.
CGGGAACTACATCGACGTCCACAATCAGAACCCCAAGCCATTCATCTGGACAGCCAAGGCCACCGACATCCTGGAAAAAGTTACTCGCGCCAAGGCAGTACTGAATAATAGACGATCTGCTTGAGACACTACACTAGAGAACCCTCGGGAACACCTCGTCGAACCCGGTGACGCCGACGCCTTCCCGCTCGAGATTCTCGCCCGCGACTGCCACTACGCCGCCGTCGCCGTGGCCATCGGTCCGGCCAGTCTCAAGATTCACATGACAGCTAAATACATGAGCGAGCCGAGCTTTCGCATCTTGGAAAGTCTCAAGAATAATGCGGCCTTCAACCCGCCCATCCTTCATGATCGCCAGGTTGAGCAGATTTGGGTGCCTCGTCCGAGCGACGGGGAACCGCACGTCGTCCCACCAGGCACCAAAGTCATCCTCCTCTTTGACTTTTCGCCGGACGACACGGACAAGGCTGGCGGGATGGAAGTTGTCGTTCCATTCAACGATTCAAATTTGGCAAAGGTGAAACGCGGCATCGCACTTGACGGGTTGGCCGATGTGCCGTAGCACGGCATCGCACTCGATGCGATTCCCGAGAGGTACTACTGAGGGACGCCCTTACAGCTGCCCAAAGATCTCCCGGGACTCCCACGCGCCGGATTTGCCGGCCAGCCACTCCGCCCCGCGCACCGCACCAAGCGCAAAACCGCGCCGTGAATGCGCATCATGCCGCAGTTCCAGCACGTCGCAGTCGCTCGTGGCGCGCACCAGATGCTCACCCTTGGCATCGCCCACGCGGTGCGATTCAATAGGCACGTCGATCCCGGGCCGCACGCCGAGAATAATTTCTTTGAGCGTGATCGCCGTACCGGAAGGCGCGTCGAGCTTGGTCACATGATGGGTTTCATCGATGGAGAACTTGTAGCCCTCAAGCTTCGCCAGCTCCGCCGTCAGTTGGAAGAGCTTTTGCACGCCGATCGAAAAATTCGTCCCGTACAGCAACCCGCCGCCACGCTGGATAGCGAGCGCCTTCATGTCGTTCACCTTGTCGTACCATCCGGTGGTGCCGACGACAATCCTCCTGCCCAATGCCAGCACGGCGCGTATGTTTTCAACGGCTGCTTCAGGAGCCGTAAAGTCGATAACAACATCGACGCCGGCAAGGTTGGGAGCCGTGAGCGCCGAAGCATGCGGATTGTCGTTGACATCGAGTGTGCGCACGCCGTGGCCGCGCTCCCGCGCTACTTCAGCGACGAGCGAGCCGGTTTTCCCCTTACCAAGCACAAGAATCAGCATAGAATCGGGATTCTCTGATCACTGACCAGTGATCACTGATCACTGATCACTGACAACTGCTTTCTCGCTTCCACGTCGAAGATTTCCGGATCGGGCTCTTTGAAGAACGCCGCGTGCAGCGAACGCACCGCCTCGTCGGCGTCGTCCTCATCGATCATGAAGCTCATGTTGATTTCGCTTGCGCCCTGCGAGATCATGCGCACGTTGATGTGCCGGATGGCGTTGAACACCTGCGCGGCGATGCCCTGCTGCCCCCGAATGTCCTCGCCCACCATGCACACCAGCGCCTTCTTGCCTTCGTAGGTCACATCCGCGAGCGTCTTCAGGTCGGCGGCAATCTCGGGCAGGCTGGCATTCGAGTCCACGCTGAGTGAGACCGAAACCTCGCTCGTCGAAACCATGTCGACAGGGCACCTATGCTTGTCGAAGATGGCGAAAATCTTGCTCATGTAGCCGTGCGAGAGCAGCATGCGGCTGGCCACAATGTCCATGATGCTCAACTTCTTCTTGATCGCGATGGACTTGAACGGGCTCTTGCAGTGCGGCGCCACGGAGATGATGCGCGTGCCCTCGCACGACGGGTTGCGGCTGTTCAGCACCAGCACGGGAATATTCTTCTTCACCGCGGGCAGAATCGTGGCCGGGTGCAACACCTTGGCGCCGAAGTAGGCCAGCTCCGCCGCTTCCTCAAAGCTGATCACCTTGACGCGCAACGCGTCGGGGCACACGCGCGGATCGGCGGTCATAATGCCGTCCACGTCAGTCCAGATCTCGATGGCCTCGGACTCGAGCGCGCCGCCCACCAGTGCGCCGGTATAATCTGAGCCGCCGCGGCCCAGCGTGGTCGTCAGTCCCGCTTCGTTCGACGCGATGAAGCCGCCCATCACCGGGACCTTGCCTTCGCCCACAAGTGGCAGCAGCTTTTCCGGCGCGCGCTTCTCGATGATGTCGTCAAGCGGCGCGGCCTTTTGAAACTCCGAGTCGGTGACGATAACTTCGCGTGCGTCCACATGCGCCGCGTCGATGCCGCGCTCGCGGAAAGCCGCGGCCACAATGCGGCTCGACAGCCGCTCGCCATAGCTGACGATGAGATCGGAAATGCGCGGAGTAAGCTCGCGAATTGCTGCCAGGCCGCGCAACACTTCATCGAGCGTGGCGAATTTCTCCTCGATCGTGCAAACCAGCGTGGCGCATTCGGCCGAGTTCTTCACCAGGTCCGCCGCTGTATCGCGATGCCGCGCGCGCAGGCGCGAACTTATGGCCAGCGCTCCGGCGCGATCGCCCTGCGCGGCCGCGGCCGCAGCGCGCAGCAACTGGTCCGTCACCTTGGCCATGGCGCTCACCACCACCACGGGGCTCTTGCCCAAGGCCACGCGCCCGGCCACAATGCCCGCGGTGCGCCCAATAGCCGCCGTATCCTCCACCGACGTGCCGCCAAACTTCATCACTACCAGGTTCATGCGAAAATCCCGTTCTTCAATTACGCGCCAGCGCCGCAGCCACAGGCTCCAATTTCCCCAAACTCACCAGCATCTCAGCATTCAAAATGGTTGCGCCGGCCGCGCCGCGCACGGTGTTGTGCGAAAGCAGCACGAACTTCCAGTCCAGCACATTGCACGGGCGCAGCCGTCCCACGGTCACCGCCATGCCGTTGCCGCAGTTGCGATCGAGTCGCGGTTGCGGCCTGTCGTTCTGTGCGGTCCACCCGACCGGTTGCGCGGGCGCGAACGGCAATCCCAGCCCGGCCAGCGGATTGAACTCCGCCCATGCCGCCAGAATGTCCTCGCGCGTCACTTCCCAGCCCAGCTTTTTGCCGAGCTTGATCGACACGCATTCCGTGTGGCCGTCCACCACCGGCACGCGGTTACAGTGCGCCGTAACCATTGCATGGAGCGGGGCCACGGAGTTGCCTTCAAGATGGCCCAAGAGCTTCAGCGTCTCCGCCTCCATCTTCTCTTCTTCGCTGCCGATGAACGGAACCACGTTGTCGAGAATGTCCATCGACGCCACGCCGGGGTAGCCCGCGCCCGAGACAGCTTGCATCGTGGTCACAAAAATCGTCTCGATCCCGAAGCGCTCCTCAATCGGCTTGAGCGCCATCACCAGCCCGATGGTCGAGCAGTTGGGATTGGTCACAATGTAGCCGCCCGACTCCTTGCGCCACGGCTGCTCTTCTATCAAGTGGAGATGATCGGCGTTCACTTCAGGAATCACAAGCGGCACGTTGGGCGCCATGCGGAAGGCGCTCGAATTCGAAATCACGGCGCATCCGGCCGCCGCAAACTTCGGCTCCATCTCGCGGGCAATGGCAGCGTCCACGCTGGCAAAGACAATCTTCGGCGCGCTTTCCGGCTCGGCCGGCGACACCATCATCTTCGCGATCCGCTCCGGCATCGGCGTATCCAATCGCCACTTGGCGGCCTCGCCATAAGACTTTCCACTGGACCGGTCGCTGGCCGCAAGCCAGGTGATCTCGAACCAGGGATGGTTTTCGAGCAATTGAATATAACGCTGGCCGACCATTCCGGTTGCGCCAAGGATGCCTACAGGATGTTTGGTTTTCATGGCCTTGTACTAATTTAGTGTACAAGAGGACGAGTGTGCGCAGCCTTGCGGCGCGCGCCGCCCCTATTGGCGCGGCAGTCTTGGTCGATAAGAACAGGGAGGAGTCCTCGCCGGATGAACCTGCGCCAGATGACCGGAATGGGAGGGGCGAACGCCGCGGAAAAAGAGTCGGCCGAGCTTCCCAATCCCGAGCGCGTGCTGACCCTGGTCGTAGAAGGCACCGCGCTTGGCGTGCCGGAAGTCGACGTTGAAACCTACAAGGAGTTTCGCGCCAATGTCGCCAGGCTCGCCCTGCGACTCCCCGACCGGCTTCCGGAAGAGGAGAAACTCGCGCAGGTACGGCTCGTGCTGCGCGAGTTTGAGAACTATCGCAAGCACAGCGAAGCCGAAGTGCGCGACCGCACCACAGAGTGGCGCGCGGCAGTTTCATTCCTCTTCCGCGAACTCTTGAGTAGCCTGGGCATCGATGCTTCCGCGCCCAATCCCTCTGCGCTGATCCACCGGCTGGCCACCGTGACCACAGCGCAAAATGCTCGAGAGTTTCACGACGGGCTGGAAAGCTTTCTGCATCCCGCAGGCGCTGATTCGGCTCCTGCTGAAGCCTCGCAATTTCGCACCGCCGACCACTCCACGGAAAACCTCAACGCCTCCGGCTTGCGCGGCGGCGGCAGCGCCATCGAGCACGTCAAGCGCCTCCTGGAGAGCGGCACCAATGCATTCGTCGTCCTGTTCCGCTTGAGCTGCCTGAACATGATCAACCAGCGCTTCGGCCCCGAGGCGGTGGAAGATTGCCTGATGGCCGTTTCTGCGTTTCTCACGGAAAGCCTGCACTCCGACGACGCCATCTATCACTGGAGCGATTCCTCGCTGCTGGCCATTTTGCTGGGCCGCGCCAACGATCAGATTCTTACCGCGGAGCTGGAACGTATCGCCATGCAGAATCGCGAAACCACCGTGAACATCGGCGGCCGCGCCACCATGCTGCGCATTCCCATCACCTTCGACCTGACACCCATTGAGCGGCTGAAAAGCGCCGACGATCTTTACAAAATTACATTGCTGACCAGCAGCGGGAGAACACGATGAAGGCAAACTCTCGAGCCGGTTCCACCCCGGCCGCGCGAAGACAGACGCTCAACCCCACCCGAAGGGCGATGCTCAATATCGACCACCTGCCTCTGCCCTATGTAGAGATGGACGCCCGGGGAATCATCACGCGCGCCAACCGCGCAACTCTTGCTCTGCACCATCCCGAACAGGGCGAGCTCATCGGCAAAAGCGGATGGGATCTACTGGCCATCGACGAAAAGAATCGCAGCACCGCCGCCTTTCTTTCGCTCATGTCCTCGGGCGAGGGGCCCCCGGTCATCCTCCGTTCCATCTTCGATCGCTCCGGGAAATTCCGCACCTACGAGATCCACCGCAGCATCATTCACGCTACCGGTGGAAAGCCGGCGGGCGTGCGCATGATCTTCATGGATGTGACCGAAAGAAGAAACGCGTTGGAGGAGGCGCAGCGTGCATGTCAATGGCTTGAGAGCGCCCTGCACTCCGCGACCGACGCCGTGATCCTGACCGACGCACTCGGCGTGATCCGCTCGATAAATCCCGCTGCGGAACGGCTTTGTGGCTGGAGCGCAAACGAATTGACGGGCATGATGATCGACGAGCTCCTGCCGATTCTGGCGTGTCCCTCCGGAGACCGAACAGTGCTCAATCTGCAAGCTATGTTGCAGCTCCCTTGTAACGGGATGGCCGTCGTAATGACGCGCGAGCGGCAGCAGATCGAAGTGGGGATCAGCACCTCGCCCATTCTGGACAAGAACAACGGCTCCGTGAGCGGCGTGTCAGCAGTTCTGCAGCGCGTCGAGCGCTCGACAAAAAATCGAATGTCATCCTGAGCGATAGAAATCGAATGTCATCCTGAGCGATAGAAA
>JARLFZ010000160.1 GCA_031296305.1 Occallatibacter sp.
GGCTGCCGCAAGCATTGGAGCAGCAAAGGCATCCCCACCGCAGTCAACGAAGACCGCCTCGTGCAGATCGTGTCCCACGCCCGTGTGGCCTAGCGTACTGTCCCAGAAGTTCGCAGCATAAATGCTGTTGTCATCCTGAGCGGGTGAGTAAATTTTCGAAAATCGCTGATTTAGAGAGAGATAAATAGCGCATTTTTGGCTGTGTAGGAACTGTGCAGGCAATTCCTCGATTTCTGTGCATTTCCTGAACACGAGACACCATTCTACATGGACGATTCATAAGTTAGAGGCTATGCCCTAAGCCAATGCCATGTTCGATGACCGGCGCGATTTCCGGCTGCGGCGGCGTGATGGATTGCTCCGGCTTCATCGTTGGCGTGTGGGCGCTCTCGTGGGATACATCATGCCCTAATGCCTCCGGCATCTTCTCGCAGTCGTTGGTGTAGAGCTGCGCATCCTCCGCGCCACGCGAGACGGCGACATATGCCATGCGGCTGTTGAGCAGGTCTTTCGCGGCCAGCTCGGTATCGACGTGAATCAATACGCGCTCGGCGGTCTGTCCCTGACTGGAATGGCTCGTCACCGCATAGCCGTGATCGAGATGGGGATGCTCGCGTGGATCGAGCTGTACGTCACGGCCACCGTCCATCTTCAAGTGCATCTGCCCGTCCTGGCTGATGGCTTCGACCGTTCCTAATTCGCGGTTGGCAACCTTCAAATCGTTGGCCGGTGCGGTGAACTGGATGCGGTCGCCCACGGCGAAACTGCGCGGCTCTTCCCGATACACAGAAACGCCCTGCTGCCGACGTGGATCATAGGTCAGCTCTGAGCCATCGGCTCGCACGACCGTCAACAGGTTTTTCTCCGCGTCAACGCTCTTGACCCGTGCGTATTCGCCGCGCTCCATGCCGGTCTCTTTCGACGCGCGCGCGTAGCGTACTACATCGTTGAACTCATAGCGCGCGGCCCATGTGCGCTCCGGCCCGGTGAGGTCCTGACGGGGCACAAGTACATGGATACTATGCTCGTCTTTACTGACTAAGCCACGCTCCTGCATCTCGGCACGAATCGCCAAGTTGATCTCCACGCGGGAGCGATTATCGGGAGAGACAACCAGCGTACCCTCCGGCGACTTCGCGTATTCCTTCGCAATCGCTGCGATGCGATTCTCACGCTCTGGAATCTCATGGACGCGGCCCTGCCGCTCCAAATCTTGCACGGCCTCGCGCACCTCGTCCCGCGCAAGCTGTTCGACCACCTGTTTCAGCTCCGGGTTTTTCTGGCGGACGATCTCTTCGAGTTTGACTGTATTCATGCCCGCGTCCTGTAACTGCGCGAAGGGACGCCCGGCCTCGACCGCTTCATGCTGCCGACGATCACCTACCAGCAACACACGATCACTCGGATGAAGGCGATTCACAAACTCGTGCATCTGTTTGGTGGACGCAAGCGAGGATTCATCGAGCACGTACAGGCGGCGCTCTCCGGTGTCCGGCTGCTGTCCCCGCGCAAGATGCTTTTGCAGCGTGGACGTATCCATGCCAGCGTCGGCCAGTTTTTGCGCTGCGCGAGATGTGGGCGCGAAGCCTTCGACCTTGTACCCTTGCGCCTCCGCGCCTTCACGGATGACGGCCAGTGTCGTTGTCTTGCCCGCACCGGCAACGCCATCCAATCCCACCATCTTTTCGCGGGAAAGAAACACTTGGTCAACGGCCTGGCGTTGCGAAGGATTCAGCTCCGCGTGGCGGTCCCCCGTTGCAATCCGAATCTGCGGAGAAACCAGCATCGGGTCACTCATCCCGCGCTGATTGCCTTCCTGCATCCGTGCGACGATCTCGCGTTCCATGCGAAGCATGGCAGCGGTGGTGTACTGTTGTCCCGCACCGGCATGATCGACCGTGCGAAATTCGCCCCGCGCGGCCCGCTGATCGAACTCCTGCCGGATATGGGCATACGTTGTTTCACCCATGCCGCGATTGAGCGCCGCTTCCAGAAGATCGCGCCGATCCAGCACGGCGGAACGCTCGAAGAGATGATCACGGGCATAAGTGACGGCCTGCTGCGCGGCCACTGTGCTCCGATTCACCTCCGGCTCGTGGGCGAGATGCTGGCCGCGTTCCCGTGCTTCGGCCACAACCCGGTCGGCCTGGTGTCCATACTGTGCGGCCAGATTCCGGTGCCTCTCTAATACCTGTTCCGGCGATAGCAGCTCCTTGCTGTCCCGCGTCCGGTGCGCTGCAACCTGCGCGGCTCCCGCTCCGTCTATCCCCATTTCGCGGAGATGATCTTTGATCTGCTCGCGGCGTGGGCTGCTGGCCTCCAGATATTCCTTTGTATAGCCCTTGATCTCAGGTTGACCATGCTTGCCCCGCTCAAGCTCATAGCCCAACCCCTGCAACCGCATCGCCAGCTCGGAACGGTAAACGCTCGTGGCATAGCGTTGCGAAGCGAATAGCTCTTGCGGCTGTAAAGCGCGGGTTTGGCCGTTATCGCGCTCGGTGACGTTGAAGATAACAGCATGGGTGTGGAGCTGCGGCGCGGCGTAGCCTTCAACAGGCCGCGCGGTGTCGTGCTCAAAGGTAGCCGCAACGAATTTGCCTGTCGTCTCCGGCGCGTGGACGTTGCCAATCCGCGCCTGGGTGTAGCGTTCCAACTCGGACAGGGAGACACGCACACTTTCCCGATGCGCCTCTCGCACACGCCCATCGCCGCCGACAAGTGCGGTGAGAGAAACAGACTTCGGCGCGGAGAACGTAGCATCCCAACCGGCGCGGTGCTCCACGCTCGTCACTTCCTTGCCGTTTTTGCCGTCGTAGGTCCGCTTGGGTTGATGCCGAATGAGCTGCTCCCCGGTCTCCGGGTGCTGGCCCTCGCTCAGCCTGGCGAAGTGCTCGGAGCCGACAGCGCCCTCTAAGCCCCACTGCCGGGCGAGCTGCCCTTGCCACTCGCTGAAACCCTGCTGGTCGCGGCTCCAGTAGTTCTGTTCTTTGGAGACGAACTCCCGCGCGTGATAGCTCTGCGCCTGGCCTGCCGAAAGCGGTTTGGAGATGGTGAGCATGGCTAAAAATCAATTTCGGACTGCCAACGGAATATATGCCTCACTGACCTTTAAGGCATAGTCGATTAAAAAGGAAATAAATTCATCGAAGTTCTCTAGAGAAACCTCTTGATACGTACTCCAATGGGAAACATAAGGCACCCCAGTCATCGCCCACTGAACACCTGGGCCACTTGCAGTGAAGCGTGCATATCGTATGGGATCAATTCCAAACATGAGCGCATTGGTTCTGCTTGCACACTGCTCCATGAAGGAATGAAGCTGGCCCAAGTACTTTCCGAATTCGGTCCAAGCTATATCGGGAGACAAGGAGGGTTTCTCTGGAACACAAAGTTTGGGAAGATACTTTCCTTCGGGGTTGTCCAGCTTGTGGAAAGCGATTTTGAGATCCGCCATGGCAGTTGGCTTGTCTCCATCCTTAAACTTCTGGCGAGCCGCTTTGAGAATCGTTCTGACTTCCTCATCTGGAATGAGATCGATCAGGGAAACGTCCTCATATGTCATCTGGCAGTAGGAACCAAGTACATTTTCAAAGAATCCCCTTGCCCTCGGTAACAGCTCTCGGACGTTTTGAGGATTGGGCAGATTTCCATTATGTTTCAAACCAACCCTGAGTTTATTGAGCGCTTCCATTGGGATGCGGTCAGGTGGTTCCGGCAGTCCCGCCTGCTTAATATCACTCCAAAAATCCAGAAACTCTCGCTTGTTCTTGACGTTCACCTTTAGATGATCGAGAACCGCAAGCATCATCAACTCGATAGCGTCATGCAGCAGTAGCAAAGAGATTGAAAAACTCATTTCACTGCTCTCTGCCTGGATGCTTGCCGCTTTTTCAAGTACATATTTAGCGTTCACAATCCTGCGGTGAATATCTGGAAGCATTTTTCTCCTTAATCGATTCCCTTGGACTCATCCCACACAAACGGCTCTTTAGGCTTGTCAGCGGGCGCATCGAAAAGTGGCAGCGTGGCCTGGGCCGCTGCTGGCGTCTTGGGTTGCTCTGTGCGAACTATCGGAATCGGCGGTGACGGCATGGGCGCAACCTCCGGCAATTTGCGCTCGACGAACTCCGGCTGTCTGCCGCGCTTCTTTGAAAACTGGAAGTGAACTGGAACAACTTTGTTTTCCTGCTTGATGAAACCGTGCAACGGCTCCAAGCCAGAGATTTCCGAAGCCATGACAAGCGGCTTGGTCGCAATCTCCATCGCATAGGATTTTCTGCTGAGTAGCAGTCCTATGCTGCGCGATTCCTTCAACCGCTCGACTTCGATCTCTCCAATGGCATCGGAAATCCACTTCGCGGCGCGCGGCTCGGTGGTCTTGAAAAACAGCTTGGTTGCGGGCTGCGAAAGCATGGCCTCGGCATCCTGGCCGTAGCGTTTTTCAAGCTGGCTGCGCCCCTGAAAGCCCACCACAACGGGATTCCCATATTTACGGTTTTCCGTGATGGCAGTGTGGAGCTGCGGCAGCTTGTTGAGGCTTGCCAACTCGTCCAGCACGAACCATACCGGCTTCACCGTGTGGTCTTCGCAATAGCCCATCATGCGGAGGATGAATAAATCGAGCCACACGGAATGAAGCGGCAAAATCTTCGCACGATAGGCGGGAGTGGAAGTCAGAAACACCCAACGCTTCCGGCTCACATACCATTCAGACGTCGCAAAGGTCGGCCTCGTATGCTCCCACTCCGGCAGCAATTCCAGACAATCGGCCACCATGTTCAGGCTAGCCAGCACACCCGCCCGCTGTGCGGGCGCTCCCGAATCGAGCAGGGCGGCCAGCGGCGTTCCTTTCACTGCCGCCTCGATCCGTGACGGGTCGGCCATCATCCTCAAAATGTCTCTGGGCTGCGGCCTCCGCTTGAGCAGATGGGCCAGTATCCGGCGCGGCCCATCGGTGAAAAACTCCTTCTCGTATTCTTTTTCCGGCAAGAACGCGGCGGCGATAGTCGCCGCTGTTTCGTCGCGGTCAATCTCATCTCCCAGCCCCCAATACGGGCAACGCTGGTCGAGCGGATTGAGAATCAAATCGCCGCGTGCGGGCGAGTAAAACTCGCTCACAAAGTCCATTGCCGGGTCGTAGACAATGGCGCTCTCCCCGCGCTCCCGCACCTGGCGAAGAAGCTGCCGGATGGCGTTCGACTTGCCGCTGCCGGTGTCGCCCATCATCAGAATGTGGCTCGCTTCGAGGCGCTTGGGAATGCAATAGCTTGGGCCAAAGGGCAACCAGCGCAAAAGCGCGTTCTCGAAGCGCAGATGGAAACGTATGCCGTCCGTCTTTGCGCCGCGCCACCGGAAAGCCGAGGCCAGTTCCGGGCCTTTGGTCCTGCGTCCGTGGCGTTCTTCCTGCTGCTGTCTCCGGCTAGACCCCTGCTTCATCTGGAGCCGGAACACATAGAGCAGCATCAACACCGCGAGGCTGTTGAGCATGGGACGGCCAAACAACCACCAGACACTCACCCCGTCATAAACGTAGTCCCGCAATCCCTTGGCAAGACTGTCTGCGGGCACTTTCTCCGGGGCGCTGTAAGCCACTCCGCGCCAACCCTCCACGATGGCTTTGGGCGAGAGGTTGACGGGCAGTTTTGGGTCTGGGCCTGACCTGCCCCGATTCTCTCAGCCAGCCATAGCTGGAGTTTCTCGGTTTGGGTTTGTGGGCGAGTATATCTCGCCGTCGTAGTCGGGGCTGTGGAGATGTGGGAAGCGTTCTTTGCTTTCCACATCTCC
>JARLFZ010000161.1 GCA_031296305.1 Occallatibacter sp.
CCAGCAAACTTCAGTCCGTAGCCCACCGGCTCCAGCATATAGTCGGAACCGAAGGTTGCAATCGGCGTGTAGAACGGGTGCGGATGCGTGGCGATTTGCGCTGCGGTCTCGCCCTTTTCTTTGAGCAGCGCGTCGCCCGGCAAAGCGCCGCCGACGGAGTTTGCGACCGACTGGCCGGTGCCTCCATGCAGGTTGATGCCGGAGTAATTGTTGCTTGCCAGGAGCAGCGAATAATCTGCAGACCAGAGCGCCGCCGCGAACACATCGGAGACGCCCGGCTTGCCGCCGCGATAGCAGGTATTGCCCTCTGTCATGCGGACGCGCGCGCCCACCTTGCGGGCAGCGGCGGTTGCCGTGTCGGCCGTCTTCTGCACTTTGGCCATGGTGGCCGGCTTGAGCAGGTTGGGAATGTTGACCTCGGGATTGGTGGCCGGGCCGCCGAAGTAGTGGTGATGCGTCAGCGTGGTCACATGCGGCGGATTCTCGACGGCGGGCCAGAGGTCGGCGATCTCAGTGAGCCAATCGACTCTCGCGGCCACATCCGGCATGCCGAACTTTGCGCCGGGCACACGAGCCGTAATGGCACGGGCAAGTGTGAGCCACTCATCGAGATAGGTTTTCGCGGACCAGGTTTTGGGATCGCGCAGGTGGCGATCGAACATGTCCACCTCGTTGCCGATCTGGAAATATTGCAGGCTCGCGCCGAGAGTCTTGGCCACAAACTCGGCTTCCGCGGCGGCGCGCTCAGGGACGTTGGTGCCCATGCCGATGCCGTAAAGGCAGGTCCAGCCCGTAGCCTTCAAAAATGCGGCCAGGTTGCGCACGGCCTCTTCCGTGACGGAGTAGTAGAGCGGCTTGGGCTCGCCTACCACTTCGCGGGTCTTGGGATGCTCGGGCTCGGGAGAGCTGAGCGTGGGCCGCCAGTAAGCAAACTCGCTGGTGTTGCCGCCAAGCCGCAACACGCCATGGACCGACAGCGCCTTGAGCTCGCGGATGAGGCCAGCGTTCTTCAGCGAAAAGAAATTCGGGTCGTTGAGCTGCTGCACTTCATAGGACAGGCCCACGAAGTCGGCGGGCATGTGGGGGCCTGTAGCCTCGGCCGGAAGGGTGAGCGTGAGCTGCGCTGCCGTCTGGCTCTGTGCGCCCAGGCGGGTGGCAACCGCGGTAGCTGCGGCGGCGGCGATAAAATTGCGGCGACTGATTGTAGTCATAATTATTCCTCTGAGTTGGAACCGAAATACGACCCGATTCCACCCCTGGTAAGTATAGGAGCCAGCCGTTGGGTTGTCGCTTGGAGGCAGACGGCGCGCTTTTCGCACAGCGTGATAAGCGCGTCGAAGACCTATCCTATTGTCGCCAGATGCGGCGGCGCGAAAGTGGTGAGGAGCGATGGTTGTGAACAGAAATTGGAATAGGCGGCAGTTTTTGAGCGGCGCGGCAGCTTCAGCGGGATGTCTCACGCTGGCGGCTGCTCAGAAGAATGCGCTGGGAGCGGTGGCGAACTCGTCCGGGCTGCGCGGAAGATTTCTGACGCATGTATCCGTCGTGCGCGTGAACCAGATTGAGGTCACGCGGACCCGCTCCATTGGCGAGGATGAAGCGGTAGACAACCGGTCGGAGCGCATCCGCGCGCGGCGGGAAGCCTTCGAGCGCGGCTGCCCGGGTGGCCGGATGACCTGGGCGATCAGTTGGCTGGCGTTAGAAGACAGCCGTCCGGAATATAAGGAAGCCCGTCGGCTGCTTGCCTCCTATCACGACCGCTATGGCGACGAGGTCACATTCATCCCGGGCGGCTACTTCGCGCCCATGTATAACACGCGCGCGGAAACCCGCAAGACAATTCACGACGCGTTGCAGTTGATCACCAGGATGGTGGGTGGCGGGTATCGTCCGGAGTCCGTGGTGGCCGGCTATATGGATGCGGAGAACCAGAGATTTCTCGCAACCGAAGAGGGCATTCATGTGTGCCAGGGCCAGATCTGGAGCCAGCATGGAATCGATAACGGCGATGGCGACGGCGGCGTCTGCTATCCCTACTATCCCAGCCGCGAACATTACCTGAAGCCGGCACAAGGCGCGGCGGATTTTATTGACTGCGTGTGCCTGGACGGCTGGACTTGCGATTTTCTTTCGGCGCGGAGGGAAGGCTTCGAGGGCGGGTTCAACAGCAGGATGGGCGTAGGTCCCATCGAGACCGTGGGCAATCCGAAACTGGGAATATCCGGCGGGCGAAAAGAGATGCTGGATACTACGGCGATGCACTTTGACAGGGGCCATGCGCTGAATGGCTTTGGCTGGGTGACCGGCATTTGGGAGGTTTCGCTCGGCCACAATGAGGATTTGACGTACTGGCTGCAAGCGGTGCGCGAGAGATGGCCGGACATGAAGGTGATGACCGAAGGCGCGTTTGGCCTGGAGTGGCGGAAGCACACGCCCAATAACAAGTTGCTCAACTACCGGTTTGATGCGAAAGGAACAGGAGCGCCAGGCTCTGAGAAGGAGATGGAGATAGAGTGGTTCATGAACCGCGACTTTCGCCTGGCGCTGCTGCGCAACTGGACAGCTGGCGGCCCACCCGCGGTGATTGACTTTACCCGATATGACTTGAAAGCGCGGGAGCCAGAAACGCTGCAACGGGAATGGAGCCTGATGAACGTGCTCAACCAGAAAGGCACGCGGCCGCAGGACAAGCCAGTTCCGCTAAGCGGCTTGAGCGCGGACGACCAGCGCAGGATTTTTGCGCGCTATCCGGAGTTGAAGAAACGGGGTTAACGAGATTTCTGTGTCACGGAAATGGGCAGGATTTGGAAGGTGCCTATCGTCCGGATTTCGCTATGAGAACAGTTTCCTAATCGATAGTTGCGCGGTGTATAAGAAACCTGTCTGCTTGCCCGTTGTTTTTGTCGTTGCGGACCTAATCGGCGACAATAACTGGCGGGTGCACTCGCCGCACGTCAATCCAGTCTTCAGGAGTAGCTCCGCCATGCGCATCCGCACATTTGCCATCCTTGTTTTCATTGCTCTTTCTGTTGGCTGTAACGCCCAGACCGCCTCGAACGGTTCCCTGCCGCCAAAGACCTGGGTGGACAAGGACACTGGGCATCGCGTCTGGCGGCTGAGCAACGAGCCCAACTCAGGCGGCTTCTACTTCAACGTGAATGCGTACACTCCGGACGGCAAGCAGATGATCTACACCGCGCCCGACGGCATCCACGTGATGGAGATGGCGACGCGGCAGGCCAAACTGCTGGTGGCGAATCCGCCGCGACCAGTCCAGACGAAGGGGCCGATGTATCGGGGCATGGTTCATGCGCTGGTGGCGGGATACAGAACCAACAGCGTTTTCTATACGAAGACCGACCCGGCAACAGGCGTGACGGCGGTGTACAAGGCCGACACCAACAGCGGCGCGGTGCGCAAGCTAGTGGACCTGCCGGCGAAGCGCATGATCGTGTGCGTGAACGCGGACGAGACGCTGGCGGCGGGAACGTACATTGAAGGCGACGCGGCCGGCAAGGAGTATGGGCAGAATATGCCCGCCGCGCCGCGGCCGGACAATCGCGTAGCCAGCGATGCGCAGGGGCCGCATTATCAGCCGATGGACAAGGGCGAGATGATGGAGCGGCGTCTGGCGGCGCGGTTGCCGCTGGTTCTATTCACCATTCGCCTGGAACCTGGGCCGAACGGCGAGAAGCCGGGCGACATCAAGATTCTGCTGCACTCGGCCGACTGGGTGAACCACCTGCTGTTTTCGCCCATCGATCCTACGCTTCTGATGTATTGCCACGAAGGACCATGGCAGAAAGTGGATCGCATCTGGATGATCCACACCGACGGCACGCACAACACGCTCATCCACAAGCGGACCATGCTGATGGAGATTGCGGGGCATGAGTTCTGGGGACTGGACGGGGAAACGATCTGGTACGACTGGCAATATCCCAAGGGCGAAGACTTCTTTCTGGCCGGCTACAACCTGAAGACTGGCAGGCGCACGGCCTATCACATGCAGCGCGATGAGTGGTCGATTCACTTTAACCTGACCAAGGATCTGGATCTGTTCTGCGGTGACGGCGGCGATCCGGGCCAGGTGGCGCGCGCCAAGGACGGCGAGTGGATTGAGCTGTTTCATCCCGAGCTGATGAAGGACGGAAACGGCGCGCTCAACGAGGCAACATTCTGGCAGCCGGGCGTCTTTCACTCTGAGCGGTTGGTGAACATGGCGCACCACTACTACCGCGAGGAGCCCAATGTGCGCTTCTCGCCGGACAAGTCGCTGGTGATCTTTACCAGCAACATGTTCGGGCCGAGCTATGTGTTTGGCGCGGAGGTGGAGAAGGCCGTGAACCCGCCGGCAGACGACGTGCAGTCAACGCCGGATCTGGCGCGGAAGTACAATCCTGTCGACCCGCCGAGCAGCAAGACAGGAATGCCGCGGATCCCGTGAAGAACAGCTTCTAGCTCCTAGCTTTCTTGTGCCGCCGTTGAGTTCATCGACGAATTTGGGCGCATTGCACTTGCTGTGTTATTTTCTTGACTGCTTGGGCAATCAACTCCATGTCCGTATGACGAGCTAGAGGCTAGAAGCTGTCTTTCTCACCCTTCGACGGGCAGCTCCGCCGCGAGAATATTCATCGGTGTCAGGCCGCGCTGGCGCATGGAGCGCAGGCTGAGTGAATCGTGGCGCTTGGCCAGGCGGCGGCCGTTGTGGTCTACCACCAGCTTGCAGTGATACCAGGCCGGCGGCGTATAGCCCAGCGCGCGGTGAATCAAAATCTGGCGCGCGGTGGACTTGAGCAGATCGGCTCCACGCACCACTTCCGTGATGCCCATGGTTGCATCGTCAACCGCGCAGGCTAGCTGATAGCTGGGCACGCCGTCGCGCCGCCACACTACAAAATCGCCAAAGTCTTCGCCGGCTACATAGCGCTGCGGCCCCAGGTTCTGGTCGTAGAACTCCACCACTTCACCGTCGCGCACGTGAAAGCGCCAGTTGATGCCGTCAGGGGTTTCAATGTCGCTGGCCGTGGGGCCGGGCAGTTGCGGAGCGCGCCAAAGATTCTGCCGGCAGGTACCGGGGTAGATCGGCTCGTCGTCGAGCGGTTCGATTTTGTCGTTGACCTGTCCACCGGGCTGCGAACTTTCGTGGGGCGCGCCGAGGGCAGACTCAAGATCTTTGCGCGAACAGCGGCAGGGATACAGCCAGCCGTTCCGCAGCAGTTTGCGCCACGCGGCAAGATAAATGGAATACCTTTTGCTCTGCACGTAGGGAGCGAACGGGCCCCCCTTGTCCGGTCCCTCAAGCCAGCGAATGCCGAGCCAGCGCAAATCGTCGAGCGCGGCCTCGGCATAGATGGCCTTGCTGCGGTCCGGGTCCAGATCCTCCATGCGCATGATGAGCGTGCCGCCAGCCTCGCGCGCGCGCAGCCATGCGGTCCAGAAGGTGCGCGCGTGGCCCACATGCAGGTAGCCGGTGGGCGAGGGCGCAAGCCGGCCGCGATAACCCGAGGTCGGCGCTGGAGCGAGGCTTGCCATACTGCCTCAAGTTTAGGCAGTATGACGCACGCCGCATATGGAGAGTTTGATTCCCTGGAGAGCGAAGGCCAGGGGCTTAGAGCATTTCTCCTATTTCTGTAGAGTATGAAAAGGGAGCCGAAACCAAGCTTTCGCGTCGTCGGCAGTGAGCAGCGGCAGCAGTTCTGCAATGGCCTGGTCTAGGGCTTCTTTCGTGCGAGCCTTGGCTGCGCGGAGCAG
>JARLFZ010000162.1 GCA_031296305.1 Occallatibacter sp.
GCGAACATTGGGCCTGGCGAATATGCTGCGCGGCGCGCCGCGCCACGAGGACACGCAATTCGCAAACACTCCGACAGACGTCGTGAAGCGCTTCTCCCTGGTGCCCTTCGATCCCGATCTCACCAAAGAGCGCTTCGCCACTATGCTAAGCCACAACGCCATCAAGGTGCTGAACGCGATGGACGCCGATGAGCTGAAGGAAGAGTTCGAAAACGGCAAGAAGATGAACAGCCAACTGGCGCGTGAAGGGAGCTCGCTGGACGTTACGGAAGACATCGTGCTGCACATGCTCGATCCCAAGGGCGAAGGCGATGACACAATTGGCTACCGCGAAAAGGTTGACACCCTGGGCGGAAGTACAATGACGGTCTATATCGTGAAGGAAGACGGGCAATACAAATTGCTCGACACGGGCGAAAAGCCGAACGCGATCGCTCTTGAAATGCTGGACCGCATTCAGAGCGGCGATCTGCGGGGCGCGAAGGCGCTGCTGGACTGGATGCGCGAAGATGTGCACCTGGAGGGCGGCGACGATCCACTGGGCGGGCCGGTGTTTCCGCGCTTCTGGACCAAGGGTGAAGCGCCGGATGCGCGCAAGATGAAGCTGGCCGCAGCAGCGATTCTCGTCGGCTCAAAGCCCACGGTGGCGCAGGGCGTGCCGATTCTGGAGGCGGCGCTGAAGGAAGCGGCAGGCGATCGCGAGCGCACCAACATCCGGATCGCGCTGGCTCTGGGGTACATGATCCAGAACAATTTCAAGGGCACGCTCGAGGTTGCATCGGCGCTGCTGAAGGACGAACCGGAATCGAAGACGGCCTTCGTCGACAACGAACTGGCGCTGATGGGGCTGGAACGCTACGACGAGGCGCTGGCGCTGGCCGACGCACGGCTGAAGCTGCTGGAGAACGACAGCGACGCTTACGAGATGAAGATGGAGATCGAAGCCAACCGCGGCAACATTGCTGCGGCGCGCGGCTGGGCGCAAAAACTTGCGGACCTGGGCAAAGAAGACGCGATGTTGATGAACAACGAGACATGGGACGCGCTCTTCAGCGGCAAGGTGGAGCAGGCGGATATCGCCAAGGCGATTCGCGCCACGGAAATGCAGAAAGATTCGCCGGCCATTCTGCACACTCTGGCATGTCTCTACGCCGAAGCGGGAAACACCAAGGACGCGCGCGAGGTCTTGCTGCGCGCCATGGACGACTGGAATCTCGACGAGCCGAATGAAGAGGTGTGGTACGTGCTGGGCAGGATAGCGGAGCAGTATGGCGAGCGCGAGATCGCCATCGCCGATTATCGCAGGCTGGAGAAGCCGAAGGAGCCGCTTGCGGTTCCTACTTCGACGTGGCGGCTGGCGCAGATTCGGTTGAAGGCGATGGGGGCGGAGGTTGCGGCGGCGAAGTAGCTCGACGCTGCCTGGTTAGGGCGGATTTCAAGTGCGGGTCTGGAGACCCGCACGACAGCCGATCTGGAGACCGGCGCTACAAAGCGGAAACCGGCGCTACAAAGCGGAAGCCGGCGCCACAAAGCGGAGACCGGCGCTACGCAAGGCGACTTACTGCTGCTGTTGCTGCTGCATCTGCTGCATGTCGATGAAGGGAACTGCGGGTTCGGGCTGCTGCTGCGCGCGCTCTACCAGCACGCTCCAGTCTTCGGGGATGGGCAACTTGCGATCGAGCGGCGGCGGAGTATCGCTGGCTTCCACGTGCACGGCCACGTACAGTTCGCTCGCGGTGTTGCCGCGGAAGACGCCGTGCGTGGGCGGAACGTCGGCATAATCGCGGCCCACGGCAGTGCGGATGTGGCGACGATGCGCGACGAGGTTGTTGGTGGGGTCGATGCCCACCCAGCCGAGATGCGGCATCAACGCCTCGACCCAGGCATGCGTAGCGTCGGGCGTGGAGCGGTCGTGATCCTCGCGCCCGCGATATAAATAACCGGACACATAGCGCGCGGGAATGCGCACATAGCGCAGCAGCGCGATCATGGTGTGCGCAAAGTCCTGGCACACGCCTTTGCCGCTGACGATGGCCTCGTCGATGGGCGAGTCGACGCGCGTGTGACTGGGCACGTATTCGAAGTAGTTGAAGAGGCGCTGATTCAGTTCCAGTACGAGCATCAGGGGATCGTCGCGGCGGGTCACGCCCATCTGCTCGGCGAGCAAGGTGACCGCCGGAGTTTCCACGGCAAAGGTGCTGGGCAGCAGCATCTCCCAGTAATCGCCTGAGGCGATGAGTTCATCGAGCTCGCTCCACGCTTCGGGCGCGAGGAACTCGGGAACATCGGGAAGGGACTGTTGCTCGACGACGGATTCAGCCACGATGACGAGCTGGTTGTGCTCGCCGGGAATGTCGAAGTGCTGGATGTTGTTGCCCAGGTGGTCGCGATAGCTGAAGACGCGGCAACGCGGGCTCACGGAGAGCGAGAAGTTGAGGCAGTGCTGGCTCGCGTCAGAGCGCGGGTGCATGCGCGTCTCCATGATGCTCTCGCTGATGGGACGCGAGTAGCGGAAGCGCGTGAGGTGCCGGACGGAATAGAAGTTCATAGATGCAGCTTTCAGCCTTCAGCTCCGAGGTGATCGTGCTCGGTTTACGGTGATGGACTCAGGGGCTAAAGCCCCGCGTATCTTTGTTGGTCTTGCGGCACGAGTAAACTCGTGCCCTGATACAAAACTTCTCCACCATGGTTTCTCAGCATACTTTGAACGTGCACGCCGAAACAAAATCGTAATAACAAAACGATGCCGATCTTAAACAGTCAGCGCCGATTGAATGGAGTAGTGCACATAAAAGCGGTAAATGAGTTCATGGATGTGCAAGCACTGTCCGCGGATGTTGTGCAGAAAGCCGGCGGTATCGCCGGCGAGAATTTCGTTGATCGATGTGTAGCCAAGCAAGGCGCTGAGTTTGCCGATGGCGGCCTTCAGTTCCTCGGGCGGACGCCGGCCGCCGGCTTGCTGAATGCCCTCGATGGCCTCGCGCGTGCCTGCGACGCAGTAATGGATGGCGTGGGGAAATTCGCGGTTGAGCACCAGGAATTCGAGCATGCGCTCCGGCGAAAGATCGGCCGTGTAGACCTGGCAGTAAGCTTCAAACGCCGTGCAGCAGCGCAGCAGGCCCACCAGCTCCAGATGGAGATAGCCGGACGATTCCCGCTCCTGCGCCGGGAAGAGTTCGGACTGATAGACCTCAAGCAGCGTGGCCGTGGCGTAGGCGCGCTCAAGATAGCGGCCGAGGCGGATGAATTGCCATCCTTGGCCGTGGATCATGCTGGTGTCGGTGGTGCCTTTGAAGAGGTAGATGCCGTCGATGACCATGGAGAGCTGGTCGCTCATGTTGGCGGAAAACTGCGATTGCGCGCGCGGCAAGTGCATCTGATGATAAAGGCGGTTGAGGCGCTGCCACATCTCAGTGGAGATTTCTTCGCGCACCTGGCGGGCGTTTTCGCGCGCGCCATTGAGGCAGTAAATGACAGAGGCAGGGCTGAGATGATCGTAGACCAGCTTCTTCGCCATCTCCTCGATGCTGCCATTCCAATCCATCTCCGCCGGCTTGCCCAGTGCGGCGACCAAGCGCTGCCAACGCGTCTCCACGTTGGAGCCGCCGGTATCGAGCATCAGGCTCATGGTCACGTCGAGCAGACGCACGGTATTCTCCGCCCGCTCCAGGTAGCGGCTCATCCAGTAGAGGCTGTCGGCAACGCGCGATAGCATCGTTCTGCTCTCCCGGGAGTTGTGGTTTCCCGCCCTTTCCGCGATAAAGCTGCGGAGAGGACGGGGCACCGAGTAGTCGTCAGTTATTCCAGAACCCATGTGTCCTTACTGCCGCCGCCCTGCGAGGAGTTGACCACGAGCGAGCCTTTTTCAAGCGCCACGCGAGTCAATCCACCGGGCACGATGTTGATTTTGTCGCCAAATAAAATGTAGGGCCGCAGATCCACGTGACGCGGCTCCAGGCGGTCGCCGATGAGACAGGGAGCGCGCGAGAATTCGAGCGTGGGCTGGGCAACGTAGTTGCGCGGGTTGGCCTCAATCTGCCGCGCGAACTCCTCGCGCTGCAGCGCCGTGGAATGCGGGCCGATGAGCATGCCGTAGCCGCCGCTTTCGCCCACGGCTTTCACCACCAGCTTGTCGAGGTTGGCGAGCACGTGCTTGCGGTCCTTCTCCTCGCTGAGCAAAAAGGTTTCCACGTTGGGCAGAATCGGATCTTCGTTCAGGTAGTAGCGGATCATGCGCGGCACGTAGGCGTAGACGGCCTTGTCGTCGGCGAGCCCAGTGCCGAAAGCGTTGGACACGGTGACGTTGCCGGCGCGATAGGCGTTGAACAGGCCCGCGCAACCCAGCGCGGAGTCGGAGCGGAAGACGAGAGGATCGCTGAAGTCGTCGTCGACGCGGCGATAGATGACGTCAACGCGCTTGAGGCCGTCGGTGGTGCGCATGTAAACGATGTTGTCGTGGGTAACGAGATCGCGGCCTTCCACGAGGTCGATGCCCATTTGGCGCGCGAGGTAGGTGTGCTCGAAGTAGGCAGAGTTGAAGACGCCCGGCGTGAGCAGCACGATATTCGGCTCGGGGCGGCCTTCGGGCGCGAGGGAGCGCAGCGTGGCCAGCAGCAACTGCGGATAGTGTTCGATGGGGCGCACTCCGCAGCGCGCGAAGAGCTGCGGAAAGCTCCGCTTCATCACGCGGCGGTTGGTGAGCATGTAACTTACGCCGGAAGGAACGCGGAGGTTGTCCTCAAGCACCACGAACTCGCCGCTGTTGAGGCGCAGCAGGTCACTGCCGACTACGGCGATATAGACGTTGCGCGGCACTTGCAAGCCGCGCATCTGCCGCCGGTAGTGCTTGCAACTGTAGACGAGCTCGCGCGGGATGATGCGGTCGGCAAGGATTTTGGCGTCGGAGTAGACGTCGCGCAGGAAAAGGTTGAGCGCGGTGATGCGCTGCGTGAGCCCGCGCTCGATGCGGTCCCACTCCTGGGCAGTGATAAGGCGCGGCAGCAGATCGTAGGGGAAGATGCGCTCGGTGCCCTCATCGCGGCCGTAGACGGTGAAGGTAATGCCCTGGGTGAGGAAGGCGAGGTCGACAGATTGTTTGCGCCGCTGCAACTCACCGGCGGGAAGGGTAGCCAGGGTTTCGGCAAGGGCGCGGTACGGCGCCCGCACTTCGCCGCTGGGCTCGCGCATTTCGTCGAAGGCCTGATCGAGCGAGTAATCGCCGTATAGGGTTTCGAGCTCCACTGGATGGCCTGCGGTCATGATTGGGTCGAGAACCTTCCTTCCAGCGGATTTAAGGCGCCGGCCGAATGGATCGCTCAAAGTCGGGCGCCCGGCGATTGCCGGCGCCGATTTTTGAGCAAGCTCCGCCCGTGTCCTCTTCTCTTGGTTCTAACATGCGAGGGATAAAGGAGCCATCAGGAAAACAGCGACCGGCTGCCACAGAGAGAAAAAGAGCGGCGCAGCCACTTTGTGCCGCACCGCTTCTGTCCCTCCGGCCAGTTCAGGATCGATCCCAAACCGGCCGGCTTTTCTTGGTCATTGTTTAAAAGCAGCTCGCGTCGCAATCCGCTACTTCGAAGCTAGCGTTGAGACCGTGCTAATCGTCTTCACAATCTGTGCAACGATTTGGTACGGGTCGGCTTCG
This sequence comes from Occallatibacter sp., assembly GCA_031296305.1. Classification (GTDB taxonomy): domain Bacteria; phylum Acidobacteriota; class Terriglobia; order Terriglobales; family Acidobacteriaceae; genus Telmatobacter. Next base: position 5,645 of record JARLFZ010000162.1, read on the forward strand.
GAGTTGGGACGGCGATCTTCAAGGTAGCCCTTGTAGCCGTGCTTGATGAAGTTGACGGGCATGCGGATGGAAGCGCCCCGATCCGAGAGGCCGTAGCTGAACTTATC
>JARLFZ010000016.1 GCA_031296305.1 Occallatibacter sp.
GTCCGGCTCCAGCGCGTGTCGGAGAGGAAATGCGTCACCACGTGGACCATCCAGGCGATGTTCCGGCTCACCTCGGTTTGGGAATAGTCCTCTTCAGTGGACTTGAACGACCAGTAGTTGAACAGCGGCCGGCCGACGATGTTTTGCCGCGGCACAAAGCCCCAGTAGCGCGAGTCGAGGCTGTTATGGCGATTGTCGCCCATCATGAAGTACATGCCGGGCGGCACCACGAGATCGCCATCGACGATGTGATTGGGGGCGTCGTCCGCCCAGCTTGCCGTTTCCGCGCCGCTGGGAGCCTGGGCTGGCGGAATGGAAGGAAATTCATCGAGATACTGTTGATCGATGCTTGAGCCGGGATCGTCGGAACCATCCTTCGGCGGAGCCTGCGCAACCCCGTTGATTGACACGATGCCATTGTGCAGGTGAATGCGGTCGCCGGGAACGCCAATGAGGCGCTTGACGAGGATGAAGTACTGAGGATTTCCGTCGGCGTCGGGCTGCGGCTCGGCAACCGGCTTGATAAAGACCACGATGTCGCCGTGCCGCGGTTCGCGATAGTGCTCCAGAGGCATCCATTTCGCGGAAGGGGCCAGAGAGATGCGGTCGACGACGAGATGATCGCCAATCAGCAGCGTCTTTTCCATCGATCCCGAAGGGATGACGTAGTTCTGTGCCAGAAAAGTAAGAATGTACAGGCCCACCACCAGCACCGAACAGATGCTGGCCACTGCCTCGAACAGGGTTTCATCGGGTTTCACGGGAACGGGAGCGGCTTCCGCACGCTGGCTGGAAGCTTCATTCGCATCTCGCGTCTTTTTCTTCGCCATTCGTCGGTCTTCTCAGTGGTTAGTAGTTAGTGGTTAGTGGTTAGAACAGTTGGCATAAATCGCATTTGGTATCAGGGCGTTTCCCTCTTTTCCCTGCTTCACTCGTTCACTCACCACTAATCACTAATCACTTTCCTTTCACTCATCACTTACTTTCAATGCACTACGTGAAAGATGCGCCGCCAGCGCGCAAACGCCGCCACCTTGGCGGCAAGTTCCCGTACGTGTCCGAGTTTATCATCCGCGACGGGCCGCGCCGGATCCTGCGGCGGCGGCTCAACATCGGTGGGCGAGGTCCGGACGAGCGAGAAATAGATGACCAGCGGGCGGCCCACGAAAGCATCGCGCGGCACAAACCCCCAGTAGCGCGAGTCCCGGCTGTGATTGCGATTGTCACCCAGGACGAAGTACTCGCCCGGAGGCACGATGAGCTCGCCGCCGCTGGTAAGACTCCACATCTGACGCCGCCACTCAGGGTCGACCAGCCGCGGAGGGATTTCGCCGGGGAAATTATCGCGCCCCGAGTCGGCCGGCGCCGACTCGAAGGCCGCGTAAGGCTCATTGAGGGCGACGCCGTTGATGAACACCTGGCCGTCGACGATGCGCAGCCGGTCGCCGGGAATGCCGACTACCCGCTTGATGAGCATAGGCGGATCGGGATGGCGGAAAACCACGATGTCGCCGCGCGCGGGGTTGCGATAAGGCAGGAGCCAACGGCTGAGTGGGCCGTCAGGAGCGTAGGTCTGCTTGTTGAAGAGCAGAAAATCCCCCACCAGCAGCGTGTGTTCCATGCTTTCAGAGGGAATGAGCAGAGGCTGCACGATAAAGGTGAGAACAAACAGCGCCACCACCACGGTCTGCATGAGCGAAGCCAGGGCCTGCGGCAAGGTGGGCAGGTGCGCGCGGAATTGGGCGAAGTGGCTGGGCGATAGCTCGGGCCCTGTTTTGGCCGCTGCCACCTGCTCCGGATTCGGCGCCGGCGTCTGCCCCGCGTGGGGCGCTGGGGAAGAAGCACTCATAACGCCGAGGTCTCCTCATCGCCGGTATCAACTTCCGCGCCGGGCTCCGCATGGGCCGAAACTGTGCCGCCGGCAAGGGTGGCAGCAAATTCCAACTGCTCCAGCGCGCGGCGCGCGGCATCCTGTTCGGCAAACTTTATGGTGCTTCCTACGCCGCGGGCCAGGGGCTTTCCGCGCTCTCCGTCCGGGCCCTTCACGCGCACCTCCACAATAAAAACTTTGCGGTGGTCGGGGCCGCTCTCGTTCTTGACGCGGTAATAAGGAGCGCCGGCATGCGCCGCCTGCAGCCGCTCCTGCAGCGCCGATTTGTAGTTGCCCAGTGCGGCCCCGGAGCGCAGCTCGACGGCCAGGCGTTCGGCTGCTTCGCCCATCACCTGGCGGCGCACAAACGCCTGCACCGGCTCCAGACCGCCATCGAGATAGAGCGCGCCCATCACTGCTTCCATGGTATTGGAAAGCACCGTGCTCTTGAGGCGCAGGCCGCTGCGTTCCTCGCCGCGGCTAAGGCGCAGATGCTTGCCCAGTCCGATAGCCTCCGCTACAAGCGCCATGCGCTGGCGGCTTACCAGGCCAGAGCGAATGCGTGTCAGCTCGCCCTCGCGCCATTCCGGATGCTCGGCATAGAGCGCCTCGGCCACCACCAGCCCCAGTACCGCGTCGCCGAGATATTCCAGGCGCTCGTTGTCTTCCCTGCCCCCAGCCGGGATGCTGCCCGCCGCCTGAATACTGCCATCGATCTGCGCGAGTTCGTGGGCCAGGGAACGATGGGTGAGCGCGCACACCAGCAGCTCAGGACGCGAAAACTCGTGCCCGAGCGCCGCTTCAAGCTCATGCAGACCGGATTCCATGCGCCCTTCGCCCACGTTCAATCCCTCTTTACGCATTTTGACCTATGGCGGACTCGGTGTGTCCCATGAAAAGCCCGAAACTTGCCGGGATGCGGCCCATGCGTGCCTCGTGGAGCAGCAGGCTCTTGGGAGAATTATTACGGCTTCGGCGCTCCCTGCGTTTGCGGGGCGGGCTTCGGGGCTGCGTTGTCCGGAGGTTCGTCATCCGCGTCCTCGTCGCAGCTATGGCCCTTCACAGCGTAGGCAGTCCTCAGGCCGCGTTCGGCTGCAAGATGCGTGTCCTGCCGTCCGTCGCGCACCTCCAGTGCCGCTTTGTACTCGGTCACGGCCTGGTCGCGCTTGCACTCCAGATCAAGCACGCGGCCCAGATAAATATGCGACCACGCCAGCAGCCTCTGGTCCTTGCTGGTTTCAAGCGTCTTTTGAAATTGCGCGATCGCCGCGTCGATAGTTTTCTCCGCATCGTCTTCCGATTCGCCGGGATGCACGCTCAGAAGATCGGCGCGAGCCAGGATGAAGTGGGCGCGCGCCGCATCGGCCACGCTGGAAATCGTGTCTGTCTCTTGCGCCAGTACCTTTTGCGCGATGGTGCTGGCCGTGCCTGTATCGCCCGTCGACAGCCGCGCCTCTGCCAGGTCGAGCCCCGTGAGCTGGCGTGGCCGGCTGCGCTGCAACACGTCCTCGTCGGCCTCTTTGTCGAACTGGGTTTGACGCGCGCGATGCACCTGCTGGTCTATGTCCATGCCGTAGACCATTTCGCCCATGATCTCTTTCAGGCCGGTGGGATTCTTCTCAAACTGAAGCAACTGCTCGTAGAAGTATTGCGTCAGCACGAAGCCCTGGTGCATGTCGTGCTGCACCGCGGCCCACTTCACCGCGTCGACCTTTTGTTGATAAAGCTCGCGCTCGTGTTCGTAGCGCGGCAACTGCGAGCGGTCGATGCCGGCGGGAATCTTGTACTCGGGAACGCCAGTATCCATGGTGCGTGCTTCCACGGCCTTGATCAGGCACTCCACAGTAAGGGCCGTGGTATCGGAGCGGAAGCGGAAATCGAGCGGCGCGTCGCGAATCTCTTTAAGGATGGGCTGCTCGCGCTCCAGAACGCTGATCCGCGCGTAGAGCAGCGGATCGATCATGTAGTGCAAATAAGTGTGGCGCACCGACGCCATGGGAATTTTGCCGTTGTCCGGAGAAACCACCACGATATAGTCGGTCCCATAAATGCGGGCGTTCACCGTGGCGGGCGAGAGCTGCGGCTCGATCACCACAATGAACCTGCGGCCGTCGTAGGTGGCCGCCGGCATCTTCAGGTAGAGATCGGTGTCCACAATCATCTTCGACAGCGGATCGTGCACCTTGGCCGCCTCTTCGTCGTAGGCGCGGTGCGTGGTCAGCCAGATGCCGTGCAGATCCACCGCGGCCGCGAATTCACGCAGAATCGGCGCGATCTCCGCCACCTGCGTGGAGTCGGGCGGCATCTCGGTCAAATCTGCGGTGATTTCAAGCTCTGGCGGCGGCGTCAGGTAGAGCGACAGCGAGATGTACTGCGCAATGTCCTGCTCGGTCCCGGTCATGCGGTGCTGCGCGATGTAGAGGCACAGGGCGTCGCGCTTCTGGCGTGCCTCCTCGCTCTTCGCAAAGGCCTGGTTCATCTCGTCGCGCACGCGCTGGCGCACCGGCGAGCTGTCTTCCCGCCCTTCGTCGTAGCCGCAGGCATTCAGCGCGGCCGCCATCACAAACACTGACTCCGAGGGGATCAGCGACACCGTCGGCCCCGCGGGATCGATCAGCGACGGCGCCTTTTCCTGCGCATACACCTGCCCGCCCGAAGGATTTTGACTCGAAGAACCCTGACTTGACGAACTTTGCCCCGGCGGATTCTGGCCAGACGAGCGGCCCCGCGAGCTTGAGGAGGACTGCGCCGGGGAGATCGTGGCCAACCCCGCCATCGAACCCAGAATCACGCCCAGAATTGCAGCGGAATGAAAAACAAAGGAGTGCGTGGAACGAAACGTCATGAAGTTGCCCTGCCTGCAAGTCTAGTTTGACGCATCAGCAGGGTCAAACGGCAGCCAGTAGCGCCGGTCTCCCGACCGGCTGTAGCGCGGGCCTCCAGGCCCCCGCCTTTCAAAGTCCCTAAGAAGTCCTGTATCAGGGCGCGAGTTCACTCGCGCCGAAAAGGGCCCAAAAGGCGAGGGGCTTTAGCCCCCGGGGACGTCTTTCATTCGGCTCCGAGGATTTATGCAACCGGTTCTCGGGACTCGGAACTAGAAAACCGCCGAGCGTTGGGCGCGGGCGGCTCGTTGCTTGTAGACAGTGGCTTGTAGCTTCCTTTAATCGCTGGGCCTTTATGGCTATATGGAGCTTACCTAGGCTGCCCCTGCTCGGAGCAAGGTGATTCCCCCGTTGAGGATGTTCCTTACCCCAACGAGCGAAGGAAATTCATCGTCGTGCCACACGGTTTGCTCCACTTCGCCAAGGGCGTAGAGCAGAATCTCAAGCGGATCTGTCGGAAGTGCGCGCATTGTTTGGCGGCTCACTGCGGCCTGACTTTCCATTGTCCCGTACATTTGCTTTTCCTCTTGAGGCATAATGCGGACCCCTTCACTTGGAGGATGTGACGAAGGGCACTCAAGGACCGGGGAACAGATGGCCTAAGCGGCCAAGAGTGTTCGGCAGGATGAGCAATTTGGAACATCTTCTCTCCACGCCCTCGTGTTTTAATTGGATTCTTAATTTCAAAATAGCCGTGTAATTGAAGGGCCAAATGCAATCTTTCAACCCCAAACGCTTCCTCTCGACGCCGGGCAAAGGGAGAGAGATGGTCTCCTTTCGCAAGGGTCAGGTAATCTTCGCCCAGGGCGATGCGAGCGATGCGGTGTTTGTCATTCAAACAGGACGTGTCAGACTCAGCGCGAAGGCCCGGAGAGGCCAGGAAACAACGCTTGACATCCTGGGTGCTTCGGACTTCGTTGGAAAAGACTCGATTGCCGGTGAGTCGGCCCGCACCACCGCTGCCACCGCGCTGACAGACTGCCAACTGCTGCGAATTGAAAACAATGTCATGATGCTCGCACTCAGCGAAGAGGCGGGATTGGCAAAACTGGTTTGCACTTACGTGATTACGCGAAACCTCCGCTACCAGAGAGACTTGGTTGATCAACGATGCAATCGGAGCGAAAAGCGGCTGGCGCGGGCACTCCTGGGACTGGCACGTCTGGATGCTCTTGAACCACGTGAGACGGCGATCCCGAAGATCAATCAGACAATGCTGGCAGAAATGGTCGAGACTACTCGCTCGCGTGTTTCGTTTTTCATGAATGGATTCAAAGACGCGGGCCTCATTGATTACAGTCTGAAGGGCGACGAACTGCGAGTACGTCCTGCGCTTCTGAACTTCTATGCCGACTAACCGCGCTCGAATCCAATAGCGCGCTGCGGTCGAATGACCGCCAACCCCGGAAATAACGTGAGCCAGATCATGATACGGAAGGGTCGGCGATAGCCCGACCGAAATGCAGGCTGAGAATCCAGTCAAAGTTGCGCTTCCGGCTACAGTGAATGCCGTGATAAGGTCCCCCTAGCGGATTTTTCTGCCAGAGTGACACTGATGCAAAGACGCACATTCATCAGCATGGGGACGGGCGCGACGATGGCCTTCGCTTTAAAACCTGGCATCCTGGCCAGTGAGCTGGAACCAAAACATCCGGTTCCTTATCCCGATCCAGCAGTAGAAGTCGTTGACCCTCGGTTCGCGAAATATCAAATTATCAACGCGGCGGTAGAGCGGCTGTTTACAGGTGCGCGCTGGACCGAAGGTCCGGTGTGGATTGGCGACGGCGGATACCTTCTCTTTAGCGACATTCCCAACAACCGTATGCTGCGATGGCTCGAAGAAACAGGAGATGTCACTGTATTCCGCAGCCCCTCGAATTACAGCAATGGCAACAGCCGTGACCGCGCAGGGAGGCTGGTTACCTGCGAGCATGACTCACGCCGAGTAACTCGGACCGAATATGATGGCGGCGTCTCGGTGCTGATGGATAGCTTTCAAGGCAAGAAGCTCAACGCTCCGAACGACCTGGTCGTTCACTCTGATGGGGCCATCTGGTTTAGCGATCCAGGCTACGGCATTATGTCGAATTACGAAGGGCACAAAGCTGCCTTTGAACTCCCGGCCAATGTTTACCGGCTCGACCCTAATACGCGCGTGGCAACCGTTGTCGCCAGCGATATGGACAAGCCCAATGGTCTCTGTTTCTCGCCCGATGAGAAATTGCTCTACATCGTCGATAGCGGAATTCCAAAGCAGACGGACGATCCGCGCCCGATTCGGGTGTATGACGTTGTGGATAGAGTGAGGCTGGCGAACGGGCGCATGTTTGTGAACATGTCGCCGGGTACTTCCGATGGCATTCGCTGCGACGTGGACGGCAATGTTTGGTCCGCTGCCGGGTGGGGCGGGGAAAACTACAACGGGGTGCATGTCTTCGCCCCCGACGGCACTCTCATCGGAAAGATCCATCTCCCTGAAACGTGCGCCAATCTCTGTTTCGGTGGCACCAAGAGAAACCGTTTGTTCATGACTGCGAGCCAGTCTCTTTACGCCCTTTATGTCGGGACAGAAGGCGCCCGGATGGCTTAATGCGAAGGGGGCATTCATCAAACCAGGAAAGCGAACATTTGAGGGGGTAAACGCACCATCTGAACCAGCATTTGTGTTGATTCTTCTAAACTTAACGAAAAGCCCCACCCCAAACACAAAAAACGCAGCTTCTCGACGCGCCGATGCAGGTCAAGATGCTCAGGATGACTGGAGTTGAGGTTTATGCTGCCCCACATCTCAGACGCGAGATGTGGGGCGCCCGGCTTTTCTATTCCCTATTGGCTATTCCCTGCTGCCTGTTTTTATCCCCTGACCGACACGCCGGAGAATGACAGGATGGCCAATCCGCGCACCGGCTGGCCGAAGAAGCGGGCCGGCGCAAAGCGGCTAAACAGCAGCAGATTCGCAACTTGGGAGCGCGTGGTCGCGTCCGTCGGTCCCGAGATGATGCGGTAGTCGTACACCTCGCCCGCGGGGTTGATGCAGACCTCAACCACCACCGGGCCGTCGATGGCGCCGGTTTCGTCGCTGCCGGGCGCATTGGAGAAATAGAGCAAACGCGGCGCGGTGGCATTGCCCAACGGCTCGTCGGGAGTAGCCTGCGCCATCTCCGGCTTGGCAAGCACGGATACCAGAAAGACAATGGTGCCCAGCAGCAGCACTGCACTGGCAAAGCCCGCGCCGGCCTGCAGCAGAAATGGCCCCACACTGTTTCTCCAGGCCAGATCCAAAATGGTAAAGATGCTGCGGCGGCTGCGCGCGCGCTCCTGGCTAACCGCGACGCGAATGCGCAGTGGCAGGTCCGCCGGCTCCGGCACTGGACCCAGTCCGGCCAATGAAGACTGCAGATCGTGCAGTGATTTCCGCTCCTGCGCGCACTCCTGGCACACCTCGAGATGTGCGTCCATCTCCTGCATTTCCCGTCCCGTCAACTGGCCGTCGAGATAATCCGTCAACCTTGCCTGCACTTGATTGCAGCCGTTCATCGCGCCTCCTCTCTCAGGGACAGTTCCATCCCTGACAGCGCTTTCGTCCGCGAGCCCGGTTTGGACGCGGCAAGCAGCACCTTCAAAAAGGCGCGCCCTCGGACCAGCCGCGACTTCACCGTTCCCAGATTGACCCCCTGCATTGCCGCTACTTCCTCGTAAGAAAATCCCTCGATGTCGCGCAAAATAAGCGCCACGCGGAACGGCTCCGGCACCTGCCGTAACGCCCGCTCCACGTATATCCGGTTCTCTTCGTGGAGGGCCGCGTCATACGGCGACTCCGACGGGTCAACCAGCATGTCCTTCAGCAGTACCGGCCTTCCATTTTCCCCTTCCCCCATCTCCTGTTCGATGGGGATCTCGTGCTGCTGATGCCGCGTCCACCAGCGCCGCTGATTCGAAGCCTCGCGCAAGGCGATGCGGTAAATCCAGGTGCGCAATGAGGACTCGCCATGAAAACCGTGGATCCCGCGGAAGACCTTAACGAACACTTCCTGGGTCAGGTCGGCCGCATCGGCTTGGTTGCGAACAGTACGCGCGAGCAGGGAAAAAATTGGTTGATGGTAGTGTGCGATCAGCCACGCAAACGCCTCCTCCGAACCCGCTCGCAACTCTGTTACGAGAGCCGCTTCGTCGGGTTGGAGCGCGAGTGCGCCGGCAACGTTGCCCATGGTGAGGTCCGCCTGCAAGTCAGTTTCCTCCCACGTTATCGCACTTCATCCACCGCTTGCACCTTCCTGCGTCACATCTCAACACTTGCGAGACCCGGGAAGGAGAGCCAATGGCATTTTTTGAGCCGCCTCCAGCGCTGTTTGGCGCCAAAAGCAAGTTGCTGACCCTGATGCGATTGCGCTGGCGTTGCGCCAGACGGACCACGCACCTGTTTAGTTAGACACCGGCAAGCCCGAAAGTGTTCCCGGTAACGAGGAGCGCGGTTTTTAGCAAGATGAAAGGTCTGTTGATGACTTGAAGCTGAAAACAGAGGGTTTGGTCACATTTTTCACACCCGGCGATAAATTGTAGCGCCGGTCTCCAGACCGGCTGTAGCGGGGGTCTCCAGACCCGCGCAGGCAATCTGTAGGGCTTCCCGCCGCAGCTGGCTTACGATGAATTGCGGAGGCGTTGCCATGTTTACCGCCCAGCCCATCGGATTTATTCATAGTGCTTACCTCGAAACCTCCGCCATTCCCAAAGGCCTGGGCGCCAAACACGACGCCGAGGGCACAATCGAATTGCTGCGTGAGTACGAGCCGGGACTGGCCGACATTGAGGGCTTTTCGCACCTCTATGTGCTTTGGGAATTCGACCGCGCCGACGGGTTCGATCTGATTGCGCATCCACCCACCGACGAACGCCGGCCGCATGGGGTTTTCGCGACGCGGTCACCGCGGCGGCCGAATCCGATCGGGCTGACGGTAGTGGAGTTGCTCGGCCGCGAGGGCACGTCGCTGCGCGTGCGCGGCGTGGATATGCTGGACGGCACGCCAGTGCTCGACATCAAGCCGTATCTCTCCAGCATTCCGGCGGAGAAGATCAGGCGCGGGTGGCTGGCCGAGGCGGAGAAAGCAGGGAACAAAGGGAACCTGAGAACCTGCCCGGCTGAGTCTCCTAAGTAAGAATTGCGACCAACGGCGTTTACATCAACACGAAGAACTGCGCCGTTCCTGCTGCGATTCGGCTTTTTCTTCCTGCAACTCCTGTCTTCTTGCTCTCTCGCTCCCTTGTTCCCTCGTTCCCTGTCCTTAAGGGATTCCTAGCAATTTATGCGTCTGCAGGCTCAGGCGCCAGCGCGGGTGGTCGAGGCAATACTTGAGCGCGGCTTGGGTGTTCGCTTCACGATGCGGCCCGTCCATGGGCTGCAGGAAGAAATGGCGGAACTGGAGCGACTCGAACCCCGCCGGTTCGGCGCCGGGCTGCGGATACACCAACTTCAGCTCGTCGCCTGTGCGTTGTATGAGCGTGGCGCCGGCCTTGGGGCTGACGCAGATCCAGTCGAGACCCCGGGGAACCGCGATGGTGCCGTTGGTTTCGACAGCAATTTCAAAATCGTTCGCATGCAGCGCATCGATCAGCGGCTCGTCTATCTGCAGCAACGGCTCGCCGCCGGTGCAGACGACGAATCGCGCTCCGCCGGAGTCGGCTGGCCACGCTTCCATAACAGCTGCAGCCAAATCGGCGGCAAGCGTAAACTTTCCGCCGCCGGGTCCGTTGGTGCCGGCAAAATCGGTGTCGCAGAACTGGCAAATTGCCGATGGGCGATCGGCTTCGCGGCCCGACCAGAGATTGCAGCCCGCAAAGCGGCAGAAGACCGCGGCGCGTCCCGTTTGCGCGCCCTCGCCTTGCAAGGTGTAGAAGATTTCTTTGACCGAGTACATAAAAAAACAGCTCTCAACTATCTCTTCGAGATCGGATCTTCGATGCCGTTCTCGCGGAAGCCTTTTTGACGCAGCAAACAAGAATCGCATTGGCCGCAAGGCGCGCCTGTTGGCCCCGGGTCGTAACAACTGCTGGTCAGTCCGTAGTCCACGCCGAGCTCCGTTCCCGTAGCGATGATCTGCGCTTTGGTCATCGCGATGAGCGGCGTGTGAATGCGGAGATGCTGGCGGCCTTCGACACCGGCTTTAGTAGCGAGATTGGCCATCTTCTCAAAGGCCGCGATGAATTCGGGGCGGCAATCGGGATAGCCGGAGTAGTCGAGCGCGTTGACGCCGAGAAAAATGTCGCTTGCGCCCAGCACTTCAGCCCACGCCAGCGCAAACGAAAGAAAAATGGTGTTACGCGCGGGCACGTAGGTGATGGGAATGCCGTGGGACATTGCTTCGGCGTCGCGGCCCTTGGGAACGTCGATATCGTCAGTGAGTGCCGACCCGCCGAAGGCGCGGAGATCGATGGTGGTCACGCGATGCTGGGTCACGCCGATAGACGCGGCGACGCGCTTGGCCGCTTCAAGCTCCCACGCGTGGCGCTGGCCATAGGAAAACGAGAGCGCGTAGAGTTCGTAGCCCTCCGCTTTCGCGATGGCGAGCACGGTGGCGGAGTCGAGGCCGCCGCTCAAGAGAACGACGGCGCGTTTGGGAGTGATTTCCATAGCAAGAACCGCGCTACTTCAGATCGGCGCCGCCGCGGCCAATGTCCATGGACGGCGAGATCGGGTTGTCCTCGTCGATGTAGGCTTCAATGCAGTGGTCGAGCGTGCCCTTGGCTTCGAGGATGAACTCGACCGCATCGCGCGCCGCGCCGTAGCCGCCGGAGTTGGGCGTGATGTAGTGCGCCTCGGCCTTGACGCGCTCGCGCGCATTAGCCACGGCAACGGCAAAGCCGACTTCGCGCATGGCGGGCAGGTCGATGACGTCGTCGCCTACATAGCAAATCTCGTCGAGCGTGACGCCCTCGTTCGCGATAATTTCGCGGATGGCCTGCATCTTGAAGGCGCAGCCCTGGTAAACAAATTCGAGCTTGAGGTCGCGGGCGCGGGTGGCGACGGTTTCGCTGATGCGCTTGGTGATGACGCCGCACTTCATGCCGCCGATGCGCGCGAGCGAGATGGCGGTGCCGTCGTGGGCGCTGTAGCCTTTGGCCTCGGTCATGGTGGTGGAGTTCACGCCGAAGCCGATCGTCTCCTTGCCACTAATCTCGTCCAAAAGGCTGCTGCGCGCAGCGCTGGGGACGAGCCAGATGGTGCCGTCAGTCCATACACCGTCGACGTCGAAGAGAATGATTTTGATTTTGCGGGCGCGGTCTTGCGCGGTGAGTGCCATGGCTCAATTGTAGCGGTGTTAGCGGAGCTGGCGGTGTTAGCGGGGTTAGGGTGCGACGGTGTCTGGATCAAGGGTATTCGAGGAGAATAGGTAGATGGACCAGGAGCCGCCCGTTACAGAACCCGGGAAACTTGAACCTGAAGATTTCTACTTCGAGGGGCCGCTGATGGTATTTACCGCCGCTTACCACTTGAAGCGCGGAAGCTGTTGCGGCTCGGGCTGTCGGCATTGCCCGTATGGCAATGGGCCTGACCGGGAAAAGACGCCAGCCGCGCCGAAATAGCAGTTCTCATGGACGGCGCGACCGCCCAGAGTTCAAGGCACAACCAAGTCTCTGAGGGCCGGGAGGCCCTCAGTACAGCCGGTCTGGAGACCGGCGCTACGATCCCGGCGCTGGGGCCGCCGTAACTGCGGGCGGCGTGACAGGTGCGGTGGGCGGCGTGGCGGGCGGCTCGCGGACCAGCACGGCAAAACGCGGAAACGCAAAACTGCCGGCGGCATCGTCGATCACATTTAACTGGCAGAGATACTGACCGGGCTTGAGGCCGCTCAGCGGGACGTCGAGTTCGAAACTGACAGCGTCGCGGCCTTCAACGTTGATAGCTCGGGCCTGCACGATCGGCGTCTCGTAGACCTTGGTCGATCCCTGAATCAGTTCCAGACTGCTCAATAAATTGATGCCCGGTTTCGATCCTTTGGGATCGTCGGCGGCGGCTTTGGCGCGCGTGGGATCGTAGACCTCGTAGAGCAGGTAGAGGTGCTGATCCTGGCGGAAGACGTGGCTGATGTTGGGCACGTACTCTTCGCCGTTGCGCACCAGCGGGTCGATTTCCTTTCCGGACTTCTTGCTGGGCTCGCGTTGCGAGGCCAGCAGAATCGAACTCATCTTAAGCGGGGCCTTTTTGAGATCGGGCAGCGTGACCTCGGCGATGAACGAACCCATGCGGCCGGTTTGGTTTTCGCGCACCACGAATTTGATTTGGTATTTTCCGGGCGGCAGATTGAAGCTGGTGGTGTACTGGATATTTTTCTGGCGCGCCTGCTGCGCGGCGTCGAGATTGAGCTTGACGGTATCGCGCACGCGGCCCACCGGGCGCTTGGAGTCGTCGATGACGGCGCCGACGATGTCGAGCGTGGCCTTGTCCTTGTCGCCGCCGTTGACGAACGGAATCTGCGAGCCGGGCACGACCAGCGAAACCGGCATGTAGTAGCGATTGGCGTCGAGGCGGAAGTACATGGCATCCATGTAGACCGCGATGTCGGTCGCGGGCAGGTCGCTCGAGAGCTGGTCCTGCAGCTCCTGCTCGCGATCTTCTTTGCCGGAGTGTTTGAAGTCGGCTGGCGCGTAGTAGCCGGGCCTGTATTCGAGCTTGATTCCGGGCCTGGTTATCTTGACGGTGAGCTTGCGGTATTTGCCGTCGCGCGCCGGATCAGACGAATGGAAGCCGATGGCGTAGTAGGCAGAAGTGTCTTTCTGCACCTGCGCAAACGCGGGCGCAAAGTCGTTGGAGTCGAGGAAGGCCTTGCCGCCGGTGTCGGAAGAGAGCGAAGCCATCACTTCCTGCGAGGCGAAGTTCGCGTTCATGTTGCTCGTGAGGGATCCGCCGTTGAAAGCGCCCTGCCCGCGCATACTTCCGGTCGACGCGTCGCCCATTGGAGTAACAGCCTGAAGACCGCGCGTGTCGACGCTGTAAATGGAAAGATCGGCGCGCACCGCCGCGTTGACGGCCGAGCGAATCGAAGCCTGGTTCTCAATGCCGTCGCGCGAGATGCCGCCGGAAAAGTAGAGCAGCGATTTCTTTTCGTTGATTTTGGCGAGCGACTGCGAGATGGCACGCAGGGCGAAAAGTTCGCGGTCGGTGTTGAGGTCGTTGTACTCGCTTTCGTCGGGGGTATACGCGGTGGTGTCTTCCACTTGATTCGAGTTCGCGTTGGCGCCCTCGGCAAAGCCTTGGCCTTCGGTGCCGTTGTACGCGCCCACCTCGCGGATGAGCGCGGCCTTGTCGGCGGTAAAGTCCTGGTCGACGGTGAGCGTGTCGCCAAGAGAGACCAGCGCGATGAGGTCGGCGGGCTGCATCTTGGTTTTGAGAAAGGTTTGCGCCGCTTCCACGCTACGCTCAAGATCTTCAGGCTGCATCGAGGTGAGGTCGAAGAACATGACGATGAGCCGATGGTTGCGCAGTTCTTCGGGCTTGGCCACGACGACCGCCTTGCTCCCGGTGGGGCCGGAGGCGAGGCCGCTCACCGTGGCCTCCTGGAGCGGCGTGGCCATGTCGACGCTTTCAAAATCGAAAGTCGAAATCTGCTGCTCTTTTCCGTTTTCAAAAATCTTGAAGTCGCTCTGTTTGAGGTCCTTCACGAGCTCGCCGGTTTTGGCGTCGCGCGCCACCACGTTGGTGAGCACGAGCTCGGCGTTGGCTTTGAGTATGAATCCGCCTTGCGGCGTCGAGGAGACCTGGCCGGGGGATTGAGCGGGAAGGGGCGGCACAGCGGGAGCGAGCAGGGCCAGCAGCGCGAATCCGGCGGCGATTTTGTGCGTCAATTTTTGCGTCGAGCCCGTCATGCAATCCTTCAAAACCTGAAATTGGCCCGGAACTCGAACTGCCTCATCTGCCCTACCGAGGTCACCTGGCCGAATTGCGGTGCGCCGTAGGTGGTGTTGATGCCCGCGTACTGCACGGTATTGAAGACGTTGTTAATCTGCGCGCGAATTTCCATGGTGCGGGTTTCGCCGAGATTCATGGTTTTGGAAAGCGCCATGTTGTTCTGCACTTTGCCGGGCCCCTCGATGGAGTCGCGCGGCGCAGTGCCGAAGTAATTGCAGAAACCGGTGGTGGCCGAGGGCGGGGCATAAGCTACCGTATTGAACCACTGGCGCAGGCTGCCGACAATCGTGGGCGATTGGCCGGGCACAAGATTGGGTCGCAACGCGCCGGCATTGCCGCACTCCACGCCTTGGGCCGTAGGCTCGAAACCTGGCGAGACCCAGCCGCCGGTGGCGAATTGAAATGTGCCCGAAACCGAGAAGCCCTCGAGAATGTGCGAGCCCACTCCCGATGTGACCCAATATTTGTCGGGGCCGAAGGGCAACTCAAACAGATAATTCCCGCTGACTTGGTGGCGGAAGTCGAGAACCGAGTGGCCTTCCTGCGCTGCCAGATTCTGCCAATTCTGCACTACCGATCCGCCGCTCCCGTTCACGGAGCTGGCATCGTCGATGGCGTGGCCGTACTGGTAATTTGCGCCGAGGGAAACGCCGTGCTGCAGCCGCTTGTTCAGGCGCACCGTGGCCTGGTGGTTCTTGTAGAAGGCTTCCGCCTCTTCGTAGGTGAAGAGCAGGTCGCTGGGGTCGCTGCCCGGGCTGGTGGGCAGCGCGCGCGGCGCAAGTTGCACATCGAGGTGATTGGAGCGTGCTCCGTTGTAGCCGAGATTCAACACCATGCCCAGAGGCAGAGTCTTCTGCAGATCGAGGTTCCACGCCATTACGTAGGGAAGTCCGTAGTGAGGATTGAGGGCGTAGTTGCCGACGGTGGCGGGCGCGGGAAATCCATTGGCCAGCGTAAAGCACGTTCCGGTTTGCGCGCAGGCCGTGGACGGCGAGTTGCCAACCGCTTCTTGATTTGTCTGCTCGTTGGTGAAGGGCGGCTGATGCGCCATCTTGGTGGCGAACCCGGCGTACTCGCCCACGGTGTAATTGGTGCCGAAGCCGGCGCGGAGCACGGTGCTCTTGATCTTCGGCACGCGCCATGCAAGACCTACGCGCGGCTGGAAAGCTTTGCGCCAGGGAAACACGAGCGACCCGGGCAGGCCGTTTTCGCCGGGAGTCTGCTCGGTTTCGCTGGTGAATCCGGCGCCGGGATTGGTGGCGATATCGGCCAGGCGGCCGTATTTTTCGGTGTAGGGCGCGAAGAACTCCCAGCGCACGCCGTAGTTGAGCGTGAGCGAGGGCAGAACGCGCCAGTCGTCCGTGGCGTAGGCGTCGTAGACGTTGTCGCGCAGATAACTTTTAGCGAGCGACGAGTTGAGCGAAGTGGTTTGCGGCAGTCCGAGGAGAAAGTCGGCGATCGAAGAGCCGGTGCCCGCAACGGCCTGGCCATTTGCAAATCCTTCAGTGAAGAGACCGGTGAACGTGAACCCGCCGGTGGCGTTGGAGCCGGCGAGAAAGTCGCGATGTACGCGGCGATAATCGGCGCCATAACGCATGTTGTGCTTGCCGTGGATCCAACTGAGAACTTCGGAGAACGAGATGGTCTGCGAAATGGAAAAGCTGGGCTGCGTGTCGCTGAGGCCCTGAATGCCGTTCGAGAGAGAGATGGTGGGAACGCCGTAGTTGAGCGCGACGTTATTCGGCACATTGATGCCCGCGGTCCCGGCAGGATTGTCCGTCGTGTTGGTGAAGAAATTGATGGTGTGGCTGCTCGAGCGGTTCCAGTTGACGTTGGATATGCTCGTGAAACGGTGGTAGCCGACGGTGTAGCCCGCTTGGAGAGAATACGAATTCGAAGCACTCTTGCCGCCGAGCGAGGGAATGAGATTGACGAGGTCGGAGGCTGAGTGGCCCTGGTTGTAATTGAAGTTGATGCTTTGGCGCAAACCCTGATTCTGCGATCCGCCGCCGCGACGGCCGCCGCCACCAAAGCCACCGCGGCCACCGGGTTGCGTGGCGTTGGCGCCGAGGCTGCGGTTGTAACGGATGCCGGCATTGGTGGAATTCGATTGCCCCGTGGTAAGCAGATGGTAGTTGTATCCGTTGATGGTACTGCCGGCAGCAAGATTTGGTTCCGGGAAATACTTGAGCAGCGCCCTGGCCTGCGGGGAGATGGACGTTAGCGGAATCACATTGGCCGTGCTGTTGTAGATGAATTGCTGGCCGGTCGCGGGATTGAAGATCGCGGGCAATCCCGCGGCAGAGAAGTCGCCGCCGCGCTCTGCATCGGTGGGTAGGGTGGCGTAAAAGTCGTCGGGATTCGACGAGCGGGAGCCCGAAAGCGTGAGGAAGACTGTATCTTTGCCGCTGGGCTTGGTGAGGTGCGGAATGTACGGCGCGCTCATGAACGAGATCATGAAGCGATTCGATCCGTTCGCAGGCTGCGACTGCTGCTGGCCGAGCAAGGCGAACGGCTGCGCGTTGAAGTAGGAAGTGTTGCCATACCAGGCGATGGAGCCGTGTGGCTGGGCAGGATTGAAGCCGCGGAAATTTCTTCCGCCACCGCCGCCACCGCCGCCGCGACCGCCGAAGCCGCCGCCAGGGCCACCGAACCCGCCGCCGCCAAAACCACCGCCAGCGAAGGCTCCGCCGAACCCACCGCCGCCGCCGTATCCGCTAAACAAGCCACCCTGACCTGCGAAGTCGCCGCCCTGACCTTGACCGCCTGGTCCGCCGGGCCCTCCGGGGCCCGCATTGAGACGGTCGTCAGGATTCATGCCGGCGTAGGCGCTTACTTGGCCGGCTTGCCCGGAAATCGCCACCGACTGATCGCTGAAGTCGGAGTTGCTGGCGATCGAGGGCAGCGCCGCGCCGCTTTGGCCTTCGGTTCCGGCTCCAGTGTCGGTATCGGCGCTCAACGCACTCTCGAGACTCACGTTTTGCGGAGCGTTGCCGGCCATTTGCCGCACACCCTGGCCTGGGGCGCCGGGGCGTGCCGCCTCACGCGTCAGTTGCTGGTCCGCTTCAGCCTGGCGCGAAGCCAGGATGAGCTCGAAGTTCACGAGCTGGTCGCGGCTGGCGGCGTTGAGGACCGCTTCCTGCGAGCCTTGCGCGAAGGCCGCGAACTGGGTGCGAATCACATAGCGGCCGTTCTGGGGAATGTTCATTTGCCACGCGCCGGTGATGTCGGTGGTGGTGGAATAGCGCTTGCCGGTGAGGGTGTTTTGCGCGGTGACGGTGACACCGGGCAGCGGGATGTTGCCGCTCTTCACCGTGCCATGCAGCTTGCCACCGGCAACGGCCGGGATGGCAGCGGGGGCAGCGGCCTGCGGGGCAACGGCGGGACCCGATGCGGGGGCGCCGGTCGATATTGGGGCTGCCGCCGGAGCCGGGGCCTGCGCCCCAGCCGCCAGACAGACGGCCACAACTATCCCCGCCACTCTCGCACACTTCATAGCTTATGACTACCGGCCTCTCGTGCCTGTATTCGGTCTGACGATTTCCGCTCCGTAAAGGTTTACGGCCGGTGCGATGCTGCGTGCCGTCGGTCCCGCGCTACGAGAGGTTTTGTAAAAATTGATGCGCGTTGATACGTACGCGAGATTTTGGGCTTGCAATGCGCGGCGACGCATGTTAACTATTAAGGCAATAATATTCTGATTGCTACCAAGGCAGTAAACCTTGGAAGAAGTCGGACAGGATGGGACGGGGATGAAGATCGGCACTACGATTCGCGCTTACCGGTTGCAGAAGGGACTTTCACAGGGAGACATCGAGAAGAAAACCGGCCTGCTGCGCTGTTACCTGTCGCGCGTGGAAAACGGCCACACCGTGCCCTCGCTGGATACGCTCGCCAAGATCGCTCACGCCCTCGACCTTCCCATCGCGCAGTTCTTCGCCAGCGACACACTGGCCCTGCAGATGAATACGCAGAACCTGTCTGACGACGAGTTGCGCTTCCTCACCCAGATTCGGCGCTACTCCTCGAATTTGAATGAGAGCGACCGCAAACTGCTGATGGCCATGGTGAAGAAGTTCGCCGCCACGGCGGTGAGGTAGAAATCAGGGGTCTGGCGCCAGGGTCTCTGAGCGCGTGAATTCGTATTGATCCTCGGGCGAGTGCGGGTCTGGAGACCCGCACGACCGCCGGTCAGGAGACCGGCGGTACTTCCGCTCAGGGCGTCAGGCCCTGCGGCGGCGCAATATGCGCCACGTAGAAACCAAAGAGCACAAGCAGGACGACAGTCGCCGTGACGGCGAGGCGCATGCGCGCCTGAAACACACTGCGCGGCGAGCCGATGCGCGGAACCATAGGCACGGCAAAGAGCAATCCGCACAGGAAGCCGCCGATGTGGGCCGAATTATCGATTTCCACGCCGGTGAATCCGCTGCCAAAGTTGACGGAAAGACCGATGACAAGGTTGATCGCCGCGAAATAAATTACCGACTTGCGTAAACGCTTGAGCTCGTGCTGGGGAATGGGCAGGCGGCTGGATTTGAGCAGAATGATCAGCGCGCCGGCAATGCCGAAGACGGCCCCGGACGCCCCTGCTCCGGCAGCGAAAAATGGCGCGCCTGAGGCGTCGTGAAGGGGCCGTACCCAGTTGTAGCAGGTGGAAAGCAGATTGCCGGCTGCGCCCGTGAGAATGTAAGCCGCAAACAAACCGAATGAGCCCATCAGCGGCTCGGCCAGCAAGCCCAGGTTCCACAGGCACCACATGTTGGTGGCCAGGTGAAGAATGCCCACATGCACGAACATGGCCGTGACGATGCGCCACCACTGCCCATCGATGAGTACGTTGCCGGCATTGTCGGCGCCGAAGTACATCAACTGGCCGACGGAGGGGCTCCACATGCTAACGCCACGCAACACCATGACGAGAAACACCGCACAATTGATGCCGACGAGCAGATAGGTCGCCGGGGCAGAGGCCCAGCGACGCCGCGGGCGAGGCGGCGGCGGCGTGTAATTGCTCTGCGGAGGAAGAATCTCCGGCGGGGGGCTGGTGGGGGAACTTCCCATATCAACAACTTTAAAGCATCGGCGGGTGAGAAACGCATGAGGATCGGAGTCTTTCGCCCGATAAAGCGGGCTGGCGGTGTTCAACAATTCCACCAACCCCAGTCTGACGACTGTGGCCACCGTATGTCGCCCGCTCCGCGGGCTTTCCTTTGCCGTAACGCCGCGGCCTTTCCAGACGATTGCTTCTGAGCGTTGCCGGCTCATCCGCACGTGACTTGAACGTGACGATCCGATTCACAACCCGGCGCGGAGCGTCGATGTAGTCTGGAGTTTGGTTTACGATCGGTTCGCCGATTCCCAGGTCTCAAAATCGAGACCTGGGGCCCCATGGGTCGTGGGGCGAAGCGAAATGGATCTTCTAAAGACAGGAGAGGGATTGTGAGTACGGAGGCAAAGGCAAGCGGAAGCGGCGCGAAGACGATTCACCGCGCGTTGCTTAGTGTGACGGACAAGACGGGACTGGTGGAGTTTGCGCAGGCGCTGGCGAGCTTTGGCGTGGAGCTGATTTCAACAGGCGGGACTGCTCGGGCACTGCGCGAGGCGGGGCTCACGGTCAAGGATATTAGTGAGCTAACCGGCTTTCCCGAGATGCTCGACGGACGCGTGAAGACGCTGCACCCGCGCGTGCATGGCGGACTGCTCTATATCCGCGGCAACGCCGAGCACGAAGCTGCGGTGCGGGCGCAAGGCATCGAACCCATTGACATGGTGGTGGTGAATCTCTACGCCTTTGAGAAGACCGCTGCACAGCCGGGCGTGGCGTTTGGGCACCTGATCGAGAACATCGACATTGGCGGACCGTCCATGGTGCGCTCGGCGGCCAAGAATTTTGAAGACGTGGCGATTGTGACGCGCGTTTCGGATTATCCCGATTTAATCCAAGAGATGAAAAGCGCCCGCGGCGCAGCGCTCACGCGCGCCACGCGCTGGCGGCTGGCGAAGCAAGCCTTCGCTCTGACCTCCGCCTACGACGCGGCGATTGCGAGCACACTTGAACAGGTTGCGGACGCACCGGCGCCCGAGGCTCCCGCGGCGTTCGACGCAGCGTCGCTGCCAGCCACGCTTCGCATCAACATGCCGCAGGCGCAGGCGCTTCGTTACGGCGAGAATCCTCATCAGCGTGCAGCGCTTTACGCCGATGGCTCCGGCCTTGGCATTGCCGGCGCGCGGCAACTGCAAGGGAAGGATCTCAGCTTCAACAATCTCGTGGACCTGGATGCCTGCTGGGAGCTGGTGCAGGAGTTCGAGGAACCCGCCTGCATCATTGTGAAGCACACCAATCCCTGCGGGGCGGCCACGGGCGCAACGATTCTCGAGGCGTATCAGAAGGCGCTGGCCGCCGATCCGGTGTCGGCCTTCGGCGGAGTCGTCGGCATCAACCGCGAGGTGGATGCTGCGGCGGCGGAAGAGATTGCCAAACTGTTCGTCGAAGCCATTGCCGCGCCGGCGTTTTCCAGCGGCGCGCGCGAGCGTTTTGCCGCGAAGAAGAATCTGCGCCTGGTGGAAGTGAAGGCAGCGCCGGCTAAGCCCGTGGTCAAGCAGGTGTCTGGAGGGTTGCTGCTGCAGGACGCCGACAGTGGCCAGGTGACGGAGTCGGAGCTGAAGGTGGTGACATGGCGGCCGCCCACGGCCGAGGAGTTGCGCAGCCTGCTCTTTGCGTGGCACGTCTGCAAGCACGTGAAATCGAATGCCATTGTGTACGCGCGCGACGGGCAGGCGCTGGGCGTAGGCGCGGGGCAGATGAGCCGGGTGGATGCAGCCAAATTCGGCGCCATGAAGGCCGTACTGCCGCTTAAGGGCTGCGTGGCGGCGTCGGATGCGTTTTTTCCCTTCCCTGACGGACTGGAAGCCGTGGCCGAGGCTGGCGCGACGGCGGTAATTCAGCCGGGCGGGTCGGTGCGCGATGAGGAAGTGATTGCGGCGGCCGATAAGCTGGGGCTGGCCATGGTCTTTACGGGGATTCGGCACTTCAGGCATTGAGCGGAAGAAAGCGGAGTTGGCGGAGCTGGCGGAGTTACCGGAGTTGGCAGGGCCGAAAGTTTCGGCATGGCCGTAATGACATGAATAGCGGCAATTTGGGGGAAATCGCGGATTCCGCCGCGCATACGAGACTATTCGCGCGTAAAATCGTCTTTAACGGTAGGCAGAGTTGCCCGGATTGCTGCCTGCGCCGCGCTTCCGGCTTTCGCGAGCGTTCGACACGCTTTGCCGGCTTGGGAATTCCCTACATGATGACAAAGATGACTGTATTTCCAATCCTTGGGCGCACAATTGCCCCCGTCCTTTTGCTTGTGTTGCCTGCGGCAGCCGTTTGCGCGCAAAACGCACCGACGAACAGCACTCCTGCGAAGTCACAACAGGCGCGGCCCACCGACCCTCCCACCTCAGCCCCGCCGGCACAAACTGCTCCCGCGAAGACACCAGCGGCCGACGCGGGCACCGCGCCGTCGAGCCATGCCCCTACTGAGCCTAACCGCGCGCAGGCGTACTACCACCTGGCGCTGGCCGGTGTGTATGAGGATGACGCCATCTCCGACAACCGCACGGACGAGGTGAACAAGGCCATCGAGGAGTACAAGCTGGCGCTCAACGCCGATCCCAATTCGGCGGTGCTGGCCGACGATCTTGCCGACCTGTATTTCCGCGTGGGCCGCGTGCACGAAGCGGAAGTGACGGCGCGGACGCTGCTGAAGAGCTCGCCCGACGACATTGACGCGCACAAATTGCTGGGGCGGATTTACCTTCGCGAACTGGGTGAGGGCCAACAGGCGAGCGCGGGAGGGACGGCGCCCGGCAGCTCTCAGAATCAGGTGCTGGACGAGGCGATTGCCGAGTTCCAGAAGATCGTGACCTTGCAGCCGAAGAGTGTAGAAGATCACATGGTGCTGGGGCAGCTTTACACCGTGAAGCACCAGCCGGAGAAAGCGGAAGCGGAGTTCAAGACCGCACAGGGGATTGAGCCCGAATCAGAAGATGTGGTGCTGAACCTGGCCCGGCTCTACGCCGAGAGCGGCGACCTGCCCCATGCGGCGAAGGCGATTGAAGCGGTTCCCGTGGACGGCCGCTCGCCAAAGATGGAATTCACGCTGGGCGCGCTGTACGACCAGATGAAGCAGCCCAAGGACGCGATCGCGGCCTATAAGCGCGCGGAGGATATGGAGCCCGGCGATTTGCAAACTGTGGATGCGCTGGCGCAGGCGCTGCTGAACAACGATCAACTCGACGACGCGCTGAAGCAGTACAAGGATCTGGCCGAAGCCAATCCCGACGACGCCGAGCCGCTGATTCATATCGCCGAGATCGAGCGCAGGGTGGGCAAGTATGAAGATGCGCTGAACGTCGTCCGCAAGGCGCGCAAGATGGATCCCAACTCGCTGGAAGCGGGATTCAACGAAGGTCTGCTGCTGGACATTCTGGACCGGCTGGACGAAGCCATCAAGGTTTACCAGGAGATGGTGGAATCCCCGCAGATTTCGCACGCCAACGGCGCGTATACCGAAGAGGAGAAGAATAATCGCAGCATCTTCCTTGAACGGCTGGGAACGGTTTGCCTGGAAGAGAACAAACTGGACCTGGCAATTGGGGCTTACCAGAAGATGATCGACCTGGGCGGCAGCATTGCGGTGCGCGGCTACCAGGGCGAAATCGACGCGTATCGCGGCGCGCATGAGTACGATAAGTCGCTCGACGTGGCCAAAAAAGCCGTGGCCGCCAATCCCAAGGATCGCGACCTGAAAATGATGCTGGCAGGGGAGCTCGCCGATCAGGGCCATCCCGACGAAGGACTGACGATGGCGAAGAGCCTGCTGGAAGGCGCCACACCCGAGGAGCAGCGCGGCACGTGGCTCGCGATCGGGCAGATCAATGTGCGCCTGCGCCGCTGGAAGGATGCCGAAGACGCGCTCGACAAGAGCGAGCCGCTGGCAACCAAGAAGGAAGACCGCACGTATTTGTTCTTCATGCGCGGCGAGCTGGCGGAACGGCAAAAGCACTACGATCAGGCCGAGCAGTATTTCAACCAGGCGCTCTCGCTCGATCCTGAGAACGCCAACACGCTCAACTATCTCGGGTATATGTGGGCCGACAAGGGCGAAAAGCTGCCTGAAGCGCTCAAGATGATTCGCAAGGCCGTGGACATTGAGCCGATGAATGGCGCGTATCGCGATTCGCTGGGCTGGGTCTACTTCAAAATGGGCGAGTACGAACTGGCCGAGGATAATCTTCGCCAGGCGGTGAACCGCGACCAGACCGATCCCACGGTGCACATGCACCTGGGCGATCTGTACGAAAAAACCGGGCGGATCCGGCTGGCGGCAGCGCAGTGGCAGCTATCGATGGACGAATTTGCCAAGACGTCGCCTGCCGACATTGAGCCAAGCGACGTGGCCAAGGTGCAGAAGAAGCTGGAGAGCGCGCGCGAGAAGCTCGCTAAAGAGGAAGGCGCTCTAAACCAGAGCAAGCCGGAGTAGGCGGGATGCCCGTTCCCACTGCCCGAATTCTCATTCGATTGAATCTCAGCTTCGGGTAAACTCGTGACAATGGCTGGCGATTTCGAAGTGGCCTTTTCGGAACTGAAGCGTGTCTTCGCCGGGTATCTGTCCCGCTTAGCGGTCAAGAAGGACACGGCCACTGAATACTCCCTCAACACCCGTGTGCCCTCGCCGTTTCCCCAGCATAAGGGACATCCGATGTGGTTTGCCTCTGTGCGCAAGGGCAAGGCCTACGTCAGCTTCCACCTCATGCCGCTTTATATGAATCCCCCACTGCTTCGCGCCGTTTCCCCCCGCCTCAAGAAGCGCATGCAGGGCAAGACCTGCTTCAACTTGAAGGCCGCTCCGGAGCCAGAGTTACTCGAAGACCTGCGGCAACTCGTCGAAGCGGCCATGAACGATTGGACCGCGAAGAAGTACGTTTAGTTTCCGCGTCCGTACACCGGATCGCGCCTACTGCGCGTGCGCCGTGGCGTCGGCCAGGAACACATCCACGTTGCTCTTATCCACGAGCGCCGTACCGGTATCGATGAAAGCCGGATAAGGCGCAAATGCATCGATGCTATAGTCCTTGCCGAACTGCGCGGGCGGATAGTGATAGATCTCGTCGAGCGCTTTGAGCCCGATGAAGCCCATCGTGAAGGGCTTTTGCACGACCGTGGAGTCGATCGTTCCGTCCTTGATTCCGTTCAGCGTATCGGGATTGACATCCCACGCCACAACGATGCGGCTGCTGTCGCCGGTGCGCTTCACTGCATCGGCCACCAGCTTGCCCGAGACGGAATCGAGGCAGATAAAGGCATCGACTTTCTTGGCGCCGGTCAGAGCCAGCAACTGCTGGGTGCGGTCAAAAGCCACGCTGGAGTTGCCCTTGATGTCGACCACGTCGACGATGTTGATGCCGGGCCGCGTGGCGAAGACGTCCTTGAAGCCCTTCAGGCGCTCTTCAGTGTTGGGCTGGCCGGCGATGGTGTAGAAAACCACATTGCCTTTTCCGCCCAGCTTCTCGACGATCCGGCGACCGCCCAGGCGGCCGGCCTCAAGATTATTGGTGCCGATGAAGTAGAGCCTTCGGCTGCCGGCGGCGTCTGAATCGACGGTGATGACGGGAATGCCGGCATCGATCGCGGCATTGATTTCCGGCGTCAGCACGGAAGCGTCGGAAACCGAGATGAGAATGCCGGCCGGCTTGGCCGCAACCGCATTCTTCAGTTCCGTGAGCTCAGCCTGCGGGTCGTAACTGTCAGGCCCGGCTACCTTGACTGTCACCTGGTATTGCCCCGCCGCTTTCTTGAATCCCGCGACGGCAGTTTGCCAGTAACTGGAAGACATGTTCGAGCCGACCAGGTAGAACACCTCTTTGACCGAGTGTCTTGCTCCACACCCCGGGATCAATACGGCTGCCAGCGCCGCGAGTGCCGGCGCCATTCCCTTCATTGGTTTCATGGTTTCCTCCACTTGAAACGAGACGTTTCGCCGCGGCCGGCGCTGGTCGTTGCGCACACGCGCCAGCCTATCTGGAAATTCGGCAGGATAGTACTCTCGTGAACGCAGTGTTGTCCATCCTGCGGCTTACAGGCCTTTTGTACCAGCCGCGGTGTGCGTGGGCCGGTGATACAGGGCACAGAGGCGCATCCGTTGCGCCGTAGTGTCCCCTTTTGCGATATAACCAGACCAGACCCGATGACTGTGTCCGAAAACGAATCACCGGCCTCGCT
Organism: Occallatibacter sp.; assembly: GCA_031296305.1. GTDB lineage: Bacteria > Acidobacteriota > Terriglobia > Terriglobales > Acidobacteriaceae > Telmatobacter. The sequence continues at coordinate 25,926 of JARLFZ010000016.1, forward strand.
GCCACCCGGAGTTGCCGCCAGCGGCCGGGCCGACAGCGAACTGGTGCGCCGCGCTCACCGAGAGCCACCGCACGCCTATCGCACGCCCTTCGCGCGCGATGCCGCGCGCGTTCTGCACGCGCGCGCCTTTCGCCGCCTGGCCGGGAAGACGCAGGTGTTCACCCGCCTGCCCGCGGAAGGACTTTCCGATCACTTTCGCAGCCGCCTGACGCACACTCTCGAAGTGGCACAGATTTCGCGCACCGTGGCCACAGCGCTGGGACTGAATGCGGAACTTGCCGAGGCGCTGGCACTGGTGCACGACATCGGGCATCCGCCTTTCGGCCACGCCGGCGAGAAGGCTCTGGACCGCGCGCTCCGCGGCCATGGCTTGAGCTTCGACCACAACCTGCACGCGCTGCGTATCGTCACCTGGTTTGAGGAACGGTATCCGGCGTTTCGCGGGCTCAATCTGACGCTCGCGGTCCGTGAAGGCATCGTGAAACACTCACGCGATTACTCCGCTGAAGAACATCCCGAGCTCAAGGAGTATCTCCTCGATGAGCTTCCGCCGCTGGAGGCACAGCTGATCGACCTGGCCGACGAGATTGCCTATCTGACTGCGGACCTCGACGACGGACTGGATTCGGGGATCATCGCGCTCGAGCAGGTGCGCGAGGCCGTGCCTTTGTTCCGGGGCTTCCACGATGCCGCGCTGGCGAGTTACCAATCCGCGGCGCCAAAGGTCGTGGTATATGAAGCACTGCGGCGGGTGTTGAATGCGCTGGTCACCGATTTGATTGAAGAAGTGCGCGCGCGCGTGACGGCGCTGGGCGCGACGAGGCTCGACGAGATCCGGCATGCACCGGAACGGCTGGCCACGCTCAGCCCCCGGCTGGAAGCCGCGCGCGTGGTGATGAAGAGCTTTCTCTACGCCAGCCTTTACAACTCTCCGGGCCAGGAGCATGTGCACGCGCAGGCGGAAAAAGTGGTGGTCGAACTCTTCGCTTTCCTGATGACCGAGCCGGGGTTGATGCCGGAGGACCACCAGGCGCAAATCCCGACGGAGGGTTTGGCGCGCACCGTGGCCGACTACATTGCCGGCATGACCGACAGCTATATTGTGCAGTTGTGGGAACGGTGCGGCGGGGAGTAGGTCTTGCGCACTTCGCGACTATTTCGCGGGAAGGTACTCAATCCGAATCAGATCTTCCACCGTCTTGAACTCATAGTCGGCCGTCACTAGAATGTGCTCCGGCGAGTCCGTCGCGAGATCGAGAGCGAAGGCGTCCGCGTAGGAGGGCTTTCTGTCCACCCTGAACTCTGCCGCATGAACTGCGCGCTCCGCGGTAGCGGGAACAATCGTGGCTTCGCTTGGCAGGATCGTGCTCATAATGTAGATTTCGTGTGCGGGTCCGAAGCGTTTGCGATAATTGGCAGCAACCTCGCCCCATTGCACAGCTGAGATGCATATCCTCGCCTGTGAGGCCGCGCAGGCACTGAGAATCGCCTCGACTCGCTCAGCTCCAGCCTCGTTGTCCACGAAACGAATCAACGCCGAGGAGTCGAACACGTAAGTGACCATCAGGCCTATTCCTAAAATCCGTCATTGCGCAGCTCGCGTTCGCGCTCGATGCGGCGATCTTCGAGCAAAATGTCAGTCCCCGATGGCCCCCCCGCGGTATAGCCTCGCATCGCTTTGATCCGGCGAAGCTTTGCCTCGATACTCTGGGGATTGAGGATTAGCTGACCTCCATCGACACGAACCGCGACGCGGGTACCCGGCTCAATGCCCAGCTCCTCGCGAATGCTAGCGGGAATGACGAGCTGCCCCTTTGTGCTGACGGTAGCGTAAGTCGTATCCATGGCTTACAATTTAGCACAAGTAAGCCAATTTAGTAAAGTAAGATTAAATGCACCAGTAAGATTAATAGTCTATCGACCTACTTTCGATACAACGTCTTACTGCACCGTTCCCTGCGGCCGTAACCGCCGCAAATCCAACGCGCATTGCACTGCATTCTGTGCGTTGAGGCGGAGATTGTCGGTGGCCGCCCAGAGCCACAGGCGCGACGTTTGACTGGAGTTGCGGCCCACCAGCTCCGGACGCAGACGCACCAGGACATCGTTCTGCCCCGTGGCCGCCAGATTCGAGGGTGAATCCGTGTCCTCAAGCACCAGCTCGATGTGCTCGCCTGTCAGCGCCTCTTCGAGGGCGACAATTTCCACGGGACGCTCGAGCTCGACGGCAATGGAAAACGCCAGGCCATGGAAGACCGGCGCGTGAATCACCTGCACGGCCAGGGACGGCCCGCGGCCGGCGGTGAGCGCTTCATAGTGACGGCGAATGCGCGCTTCCACGTGAGGCAGACTGACTGTGGCGTCTTCGCCCATACCGCCCAGCAGATTGAACGCGATCTGCGCATCGTAAATGCCTTCAGGTACAGCCTGGAAGTTGAGCAGGTTTACCGTCTGCTGATGCAGCTCGTCCATGGCGGTGCGCCCGAACTCGCTGGCCGGTTCCAGAACCGTAGCCGCGGCAAAACGGATGGGGGCAGCCTGCTCTAGCCGTTGGAGCAGCAGGGCGAGAGCTATGACCGCGGGATGCGCCGGCACCACGGCAGGAGTGAATAGGTCGACGGTCGCGGCTTCAGTCCCCAGCCAGGGAGCGCGAATCAAAACGCCAGTCTCCTGATCGAGTGCGCCGGAGAGATCGAGGACCGTGGAACCGGAGCGGAGCGCCTGCTGCCAGTAGCGGCGCGTGAGGTTCTCGGAGCCGCAGAAAAAGGTGAAATCGGCGTGATCGAAAGCATCGGCGCCGATGACCTGGATGAAGGTGACTTCGTCGCCCACCTGCTCCAACTGGCCCTGGTTTTCTCCTTCGTCGAGGAGAGCAAAGTTGGAGGCGGCAAGCGGCGACTCGGAGAGAACGTCCTTCAACTCACGGCTGAGCAGGCTCGATGCGCCGGCGATGGCAATCTTGTACACAGGAATCCTTAAAATCAGCGAGTCGGCAATCCAGCGCGGCGGCCTTGGTGCCGATGGCTCATTGTAAAGCGAAATCTAGCCGGAAAGACGCGGCCCGAGTGAATCCGATTCTGCCGGGGCGCTCGACTCCGGCAGCGCAGCCGGACGCCGGCGGCGGCGGCGTTGCCACCCATAAACCGCCCGCGCCCAAATCCCGGAGAACATGTACACCAGAGCGACCAGGAACAAAGAGACGTTCGAATACCGGAGCACGATGTAGGCAATGAGCGCTATCAGCAACAGCAGACGGAAGGGATGGCTGCGGGAGAGATTGATCTCCTTAGCCGACCAGAAGCGCCAGGTGCTGACCATCAAATAAGCTGCGAGCCCGACCAGGATGAGCCAGGGAACGGCAATGTACCAGTAGACATTGGGAATTCCGTAGCAAAGGTGCACGCTGGCGGCTAGCAGACCCGCGGCTGCGGGAATGGGCATGCCCACAAAGTACTTGCGATCGGCCCGGCCGGGGTTGCGCGGTTGCGGGTTGTGGCTGATGTTGAAGCGCGCCAGCCGCGATGCCCCGCCGAGAAGAAACAGAAAACAGATAAAGGCTCCGGCTTGCAGCAAGTGCATGCGCAACTGCGCGTTGATGGTGTCGGGGAGGAAATGAAATCCCCAGACGAGGGCGAGCAAACTGGGCGCCATGCCGAAGGCGACGATGTCGGCCAGGGAGTCGAGCTCGCGGCCGAAATCGCTGGTGGTGTTGGTCATGCGCGCGATGCGTCCGTCGAGAGCGTCGAAGGGAATGGCGAAGATGATGGCGATGGCGGCCCAGTCCAGATGTCCCCGCGCATCGCTGCCAGGCGCGATGGCTTCGATGGTTTGCGTGATGGAAAAAAAGCCCGCGGCGATGTTGCCGGCGGTGAAGATCGACGGCAACAGAAACATGCCGCGGCGCAGGCGGGGATGGGGCTTGGAGCGGATTTGCGCAAGATCAAAGTGGTTCATGCGCGATCTCCCGATGGAACAGCAGCGAGCACGCTGGCTCCGCCTTTCACGCGATCTCCCACTTTTACCCGCAGCTCGGCGTTTGCCGGCAGCAAAACATCGACCCTGGAGCCGAATTTGATGAGCCCCACGCGCTGGCCGCGCTCCACGGTCTGGCCTTCGGCGCAACGGCAGACGATGCGCCGCGCCAACAGGCCTGCGATTTGCTTGAAAGTAATCTCGAAGCCAGCGTCCGCACCCTGGCCGCGCAGCGTGACGACGTTTTGCTCGTTGCGCTCGGCCGAGGCCGGATTCATGGCATTGAGATATTGGCCTTTCTGGTAATGGACGCGGCTCACCGTGCCAGTGATGGGCGCGCGGTTGACGTGCACATCGAAAACGCTCAAGAAAATGCTGATGCGCGTCAGAGGGCCTTCTGTAGTGGTGATGGATGCAGTTTCGGTGACCAGGCCGTCACCCGGAGAAACAATCAAACCTTGGCCGGCGGGGATGGTGCGATGAGGATCGCGGAAAAACCAGAGGAAAAATGCCGCCAGAAGTACTGGGGCGATGCTCCAGCCCCACGTGCCTGTAAGCCACGTAAGCGCCGCGGCTACGGCCAGTAAGCTGAGCGCGTAAATGTAACCATCACGAACCATTGTCCCCAACGATTATACGGTGCTTCCTGGCAACGGTTCGGCGGACAAGGCGATTAACGAGATACGCATCGGGCACACACTGCACACCGTAACGCCGCGTGGCGTTCCGATAGGCAATTGACCGTCAAAAACCCTTTAGACTGCGGGCTATCCTGCGATCTAGGCCACGGCAGGTATGCGCCGTTCGATTGCGAAGATCAGATCCTTGGCGTGCAGCTTGAGTTTCTTGAGTCGCACTTCCTCGAGCTGTTCGTCTTCGGTGAGGTAGGGCTTTTGAAGCAATTCTTCCAAACGCTGAGCGTAGCGGCGATGTTCGGCGTGCAGGCGATCGAGCTGATCGCCCAGCGTGGACCCATGTATCTCGTCCATCAAGCACCCCCAGTGGCGACTCAGTTTGGACAATCTGCCGAGGTCGCCAATTTTACTAGGACATTAAGATATATCGCTGAAATGGTGCAATCGGCAAGCTCAAAAAAAACAGAAGGTAATGGAAGCCTGTGGATTTCAGGTGGAGACGAGCGGAGCTACCGGAGTTGGCGGAGTTAGGTTGGGTCGACCGGCTCCGAGGAAAATCTCTCAATGAGCGGAAGGCGCATGAGGACCGCATCTTCAATAGGATCAGCATAGTAGCCTGGCCGGAGACCGATCTTTACGAAGCCGAGTGTTTGATAAAAAACTAGCGCCGGCTGGTTCGAGGCGCGGACTTCTAGCAGGACATCGTCCACGTTTGCGGCCTTGAGTTCGGCGGCCAGCGCCTGAAAGAGACGTTCGCCCACGCCGAGCCGTTGGCTCTCCGCGACGACGGCGATGGTTTCCAGTTCGGCCTGCGGGGGCAGGAGGCTGGCGACAGCAAAGCCGAGGATGGAGCCGGGTTGGCGGCCGGCGGCGACCAAGGCGATGCGGCGCGGCGTGGATTCGGGGTTGATAGCTATCGAGTAAGCCGACCGCGTCCAGTGCGGCGCTGGCGGAAGATCTCCCGCGATGGCCGTCACAGGATCGAGGTCGCTGGCAGTCATGCGCCGGATCTCGATTTCGGGCTTCATGCGCCCGTCGATTCTGAGGTTGCGGTTGGGTCCGCGGCAGCCGCCTGGGCGGCAATATCGGCGCCGAAGATTTCGGCATCGGAGCGGCGCAGGTAGTGGCCATCGAGCAGCGCCAGGTCGACTGCCGCGCCAGCAATAAGACGCGCCTCGCCGGGTCGAAGCGCGTCCGAGGCGAGAGGTGGGGGCGTGGTGACGAGTTGGGTTTGCGGCCAGACGCGGGCCAGCAGGGCTGCGGCGCTTCCGTCGCAGACTGCGACGCGGGTGGGAATGGGATGGACGGCGGCTAGTTCATTGGGACCGGCCAAAAGCTCAACCGGCGCCGAGCCTGTGCGGTCCAGACGCAGGTACACTTCGCCGCGATGCGCATCGAGGGCTGCCGAGGGGACACCGGATTTACGCGAGAGAACTTCGAGCCGCGAAATCGCGACCACCGGGATTTCCGCGCCTTGGGCGAGGCCCTTGGCGGCGCTCACGCCCACACGCACGCCGGTGAAGCTCCCGGGGCCGTTCACAACGACGATGGCATCGAGCAGCCCAAGATGGAGACCAGCGCTGCTCAGAAGGTCGGAGACCGCCGAAACCAACGTGGCTGAGTAAGTGCGCCCGGCAAGTTCGATTTGGCCAAGAATCTCGAGATCGCGGCCGGGAATTCGCCCCAGCGCTACCGAGCCCGAAGGGCCGCAGGTGTCGATTGCGAGCAGGAGCGGAAAGTCACGCATGATGGCACACTAAACAGCCGCCAGCGCCTGATCGAGATCGGCGATCAGGTCTTCCTTGTCCTCGATGCCGATCGACAAGCGGATGCGGCCTTCGTTGATGCCCATGCTGCGGCGCACTTCTTCGCTGACCGAGCCGTGCGTGGTGGTGGCTGAGTGCGACGCCAGGGATTCTACGCCGCCCAGCGACTCCGCATTGAGGAAGATCTTGATGGCCGTAAGGAACCGCGCCGCTTCCTCGCGGGACTTGAGCTCGAAGCTCATCATGGAGCCGAAGCCCTTCTGCTGTTTCACGGCAAGGTCGTATTGCGGATGGCTCTTGAGGCCGGGGTAGGCGAGCTTCGTCACCTTCGGGTGCGTGGAGAGGAACTCCGCCACTGCGCGGCCGTTTTCCTCGTGCTGCTTGACGCGCAGAGGGAGGGTTTTGATGCCGCGCAGGACCAGGAAACACTCGAAGGGCGACATTACGCCGCCGGCGGCTTTCTGTACGAGCAGGAAACGATCCTTGTGCTCGGGCTTGGAGCCGATCAGCGCGCCGCCGAGGCCGTCGGAGTGGCCGTTGAGATACTTTGTCGTCGAGTGCATTACGATGTCGGCGCCCAAAGCGAGTGGGCTCTGCAACGCGGGCGAGAGGAACGTGTTGTCGACGCTCACTTCGGCGCCATGCGCGTGTGCGATCTTGCTGATGGCGGCAATGTCAGTGAGCACCATGAGCGGATTGCTCGGCGTCTCGATGTGCACGAGCTTGGTGTTCGGCTTCATGGCTGCTTCAACGGCCTTGAGGTCGCTGGTGTCGACGTACTCGATCTCGATGCCGTAGCCACTCACGATCTGGTCGAACAGGCGCACCGTGCCGGCGTAGACGTCCCGCGAGCAGACGACGTGGTCGCCCGCGCGCAGCATGGTCACAAGCGCGGAGATGGCCGCCATGCCGGTGGTGAACGCGTGACCACTGGTCCCGCCTTCGAGCGCGGCCAGGGCCGTCTCCAGACGATCGCGCGTGGGATTGCCGGCGCGGGAGTAGTCCCAGCCGCGGTCCGAGCCGATGCCGGTAAGTTCAAAGGTCGAGGAAAGGTAAATGGGCACGTTCACCGCACCCGTCAGCGGGTCTGGGTGCTGCCCGGCGTGGACGGCAAGGGTTGAGTACTTGTATGGGGACATGGTCTTGGCTTCTAGCTGCTAGCTCCTGGCTTCTAGCTTATCGTGGCGGGAACGAGATTTCGCGGCTCACTTCAGCTGATCCATGCTCACAGCGACACACAGCGTATACCTTTCAGTAACTCCCCCACCCCCCTCCCCCTCCCCATATCCTGTGATTAAGTGCTTTGCCTTGAGTGGTTTGCATATTTAGACTCTCTCTAAATAATTGAAAGCAAAGGATTTAAATCTCAAAATATTCTAAAATAAGGAGTTACACGACACGATCTTCTATTCTCCCGCGAAAAATGGGCAAGACTGGAGCTAAAATACTCACCTTACAAGACTTGCTGAGAGCAAGCAGCGGCAGAGGTTAAAAAGCGCGACGGGGACCTGCCGAGCATGGGCGCTTGAACCTCTATGGAACGCTGATTGATAACAGTATGCGCCGGAACTGGAAAATTATCTGCAAAGTGTGGGGAGGCAATTTTCTGGCCGGAGAGCACGGGCTTATTCCGGGTAATTTCCGGTTAGGCGACAAACCGGGCGGAACTTAGAAAGCGGTGCTCACCAGCTCGGCCTTGAGATTCAAGTCTTCCGGTCGATTACACTCGGGTGGAAGGCCCCAATGGCAGAATACGTAAACATAAGGGCGTCAGGAATACTGGGCCAGGAGGAGTTGGTCGGGTTTCTGAAATCGCGGTTTCCTGCGGCTACGAAGCAGATTGGTCGAGCGGTCGAACCGGGAACAGAGTGCGTGGAAATGCGCGTGCCTTCCAATTCGCCTGAGTTTGAGGAGATCCGAGAGTTTATCGTCACCAGACGAAAGCAACAGGTGCCGGGCTTCTGTCCCCCGCTCACGATAGGATGGTACCTCCGAAAGTACACAAAGACGGAACTACTCGACGCAGAGATTCTTCTGCTTGAGCGCGTTTCTCACTTCGAACCGAGCGGTGAGGAATGCGGAACGGTTTATGAAACTCTCTGCAAGCACTGCAACTGGGGCCGACAAATCTCGGACCTCATCCTCGACCTTCGCCGTGTGCCTCAACACAAGGACATTTCGGAAACGATTGCATGGGTAGAGTGGGTAGTCTCTTCGAGGTTTGCACAAATCTTCGCCGCGAATAAGTTTATTGGCGCGGAATTTCAACCGATTTTTGATCTCAGAAACCCGATCAAACGATCTGACAAGTGGAGTCAGTTGACGGTCACTGGAGCAGCAGGCTCACTGGCTCGGGCCACGAAGTTGGGCAGAGATCCCTTTAGCCCCTCCGAGGTTAGTTGGCGCTGTTCGCTCGGTCACTCAGTCGTTACGCAGTTTCTCTCTGAGATTCACTTAAAGAGAAGTGAATGGGACGGCTCCGACATTGCGATCACCAGCGCACTCTTCGGGCAGGGGCGCAATCTTCTCCGACCTACCCCTTTAATCTTCATCTCGCAGCGTTTGTATCGCGCAATCAGCGCCGCTGGTCTTACAGGGTTCTCGTTAGAAGTTGCGCATCTGGCGTGAAATTTCAGGCAATTCCTGAGTCACCGGCAACCCGGAACGTACTCCATTTTGGGATTGGACAAGGGGGCAACCAAGCAACCGGTTGCTAGTTCTTCTTCATCATTTCGACGCGTGTTATCGTGCTCTTCCTAAAGTCGAGTTTCCAGCGGCTAATGGGGAAGCATGGCTTCGTTTCTGCGCTATCGGCGGAAAATGGGGCGATCAGAACCGCACCATCGGCGGTAAACCCAAGGGCACGATAAACCACGTAGCAGCCGGAGGGAATCATGCGTTTGAAAAGCGGATTCAACTCAACTCTCCAAAACCTGCCCGTCGAGAAATCGAAGATGACTGGGGTCGTTTCATCCCAGTCGCCTTGGGCTTCTACCTGCGAGGCTAGCAGCAATTCGCCGTTTTTGGACCATCCGTTGATCTCGAAGGAATTCTCCTGCACCCACTCGCCATCATCAGGATTGTCCTCACGTTCAACAACCGTAATGACGCGTTCCTTATGATCTGCTGCTCGTACATGCAGCATCCAAGATGTCACGCAGTGGCGATGATCTTCTGACCCTGTCACAGAGGCTCGAACTTCCACAGTCGCGGAGAAACCGGCTGCAGAATTCACCCACGTTCCGATCTTCATTCCTGACTGAGCAGACTCGCACGTGACGATACCTGCTTCAGTAAGCGGCTTGCTTTCCTGGCTAACACCAAACGGAATCGCACATAGAAGAAGAGCAACGGCCAAGACATTTGGCATTCAGCGATTCTAAAGCAACGCCCAGAGAAACACCGTTTGGAGCGATTGATAGGAGTTCTGACGATCGCGCCTGAATCACCGCCTAACCGGAAACTAGAATTTTCGCAGATGCGAAAAGTGCCAAAAAGCAAATGCAGGTCCTTCGACTCGGCCGCTGCGGCGACCTCGCTCAGGATGACCGGTTTAGTTTTGTGCTCAGGATGACCGTGTAGTTTGGTGCGAAACCAATGCAGCTGGTCATCCTGAGCGAGGACGACGCTGACCCTGAACGGAGTGAAGGGGAAGTGGAGGACGAGTCGAAGGACCTGCATTTAGCCTTGCGCGCCGACCAACTGCTCCGGCGTATACCATGCTTCACTCAGATCGAGCCACGTGGGATTGCTCTTCTTGATCAGCGCGATCTTCTTGGCTCGCGTCCATCCCTTCAATTGCTTTTCCCGCGCAATGGCGCTGCCAGGATGCGTATAACGCTCAAACAAGACCAAACGGCTGCAGTTGTACGTCGCGGAAAAGCCTTCATGGAGCTTCAACTTGTGCTCGAAAATCCGCTTGTGCAGGTTGCCTGTCATTCCAATGTAGAGCGTAAGGCTGCGACTGGCCACGATATAGGTGTAGTAACAGCGCTCGTCCACGGTGTTTGTCCTGAAAGGGCAAATTATTGCGCGGCCATTGCACAAAAGCAAATGCAGGTCCTTCGGCTCCCCTTCACTGTGTTCAGGGTCGCTCAGGATGACATGTTTGTGGTCGGAAGAGAAGGAGAGGCAAATGCAGGTCCTTCGACTCCCCTTCACTGCGTTCAGGGTCGCTCAGGATGACCGTTCTTGGGGTAGTGCAACAGGAGTAGTTCCTCACGTGAACTGGCTGCGGAACACCGCCTTGATGTGCTCCAGCCGTTTTTCGAGCGCCTCGGTCTCTTCCCCGAGACCCAATCGCCGGGCCAGGCCGATGGCGTCGTAGTAGCACTCCTTGGCGTCGCTGTAACAGGCGGCCGCACTGCCTGGGGGATAGGCATCGTACATATCGTCGTAGGCTTTCTCACCCATGGCTTTCAGGTGCTGCAGTTGATCCAATTGCGCAGCGCTTTCCGTCTCATCGGCCATTGGTCTTCTACTTTCCTGCCGCTGCAGCGTGGCCGACCGGACGCGGCGAGGGGAAGTAGCCAGTGCGCGTGCGCACCGTTAGCTTGCCATCGCCCTTCGACTCCGCCGTTACGTCCACCTTGCGGAATCCCGGGACCGAAATGGGCTTGGTGGAGTGGTAGCCGATGGTGTACTGACTACGAATGTCGCGCGCCACCTCAGCGGCAATCTGATCGACCTGGTCGATGGACTTGGGGAAGAATGCCAGGCCTCCGGTTTCCTGCGAGAGCATCTCGAGGGCGCGGCGCGCGTGGCGTACCTCGGCGCGGGTCATCTCCGGGCCGAAGAGCAGGCCGATCGAATAGATGACGGGGCCGGAGAGCTGCTGCACGCGGTGAATGGCCTGCTCCAGGTCAAGGCTTGAGGCGTTGTCTTCGCCGTCGGTGATGAGGATGAGCACCTGTTTGGGCCGCTTGGCGTCGGCTGCCAGCTTGTCGGCCGAAGCGGCCACGGCATCGTAGAGTGCAGTGCCGCCGCGTGAATCGATGTGCGAGAGGCCGTCGCGCAGCTTCTTGATGTCGGCGGTGAATTCGCAGTCGATGAAAGCTTCGTCGGAGAAGTTCACGACAAAAGCTTCGTCCTGCGGATTCGAGGCCTCGATCAAATCGATCGCGCTCTTATTGACCGAGGGCCGCTTGAGGTACATCGACCCGGAATTGTCGACCACCAGTCCCATGGATACGGGCAGATCGGTGTGCTGGAAGCTGATGATGTTCTGCTTTACCCCGTCTTCCATGACCGTGAAATCGTCTTTGGTCAGGTTCTCGACGAGTTGCGTGCCGCTGAGCACGGTGGCATTGAGCACCACTTCTTCCACGTCGGCGTGGAGCAGGTAGCCTTCGCCCTTCTTTTCCAGGGTTCCTGTCGGCGGCACCGGGGGCGTGGTGTCGGGTGAGCGCACCGGATCAGTATCCTGCGTGAGCGTGGGCGACTGCGCGGGTTGGGTTGTGGAGGGCGCGTGGGACTGCGACGCATGGAGTAGACCGGATGCAAGAAGAAGGAGGGCGAAGACCAGCTGAATTGGGAACAGTGCGATCCCCGGTTCCCAAAGGCGAGGGACCGGGGGCACCCAGTTTAGTGCTGGTTCAATCGCGGCAAAAACCGCCTTATTGCAATGGCGCATAGTACCCGGTGCGAGCATAAACGGTGAGCGGAGGCAGTCCCGGTGGAGGATTCACCTTCACCTTCACTTTACGCCACTTGCCGTCGCGGGTCAGATCCTTGGGCTTGTAGCCGATCACGTACTGATTGCGCAGCTCGGTGGAGATCTTCTCGGCAATGTCGCTCATCTCATCTACGTCGTCCACGCGGAACATGCGGCCGCCGGTGGCGGTGCTGATGTCGTCGAGCAGTTGCGGACCGGTGCGCTCCTCGGGGGTGGGCGCATAGGGATCGAAGATGCCGATGGAATATATCTCCACATCGGCTTCGCGCACCTGCGCCCTTACCTCGCCTTCGGTGTAGCGCGAGCGGTTATCGCCGCCGTCAGAGACCACCAGCAGCGCCTTGCGCTCGTGGTGGGCATCCTTCATTTTGGCCAGGCCGTAGTAGATGGCGTCTAGCAGCGCCGTGCGATGGGCGGCGTGCACGGTGGCCAGCCGCGCTTGAATCTCTTCGACGGAGCTGGTGAAGTCCTCAATCAGCTCCGGCCGGTCGTTGAAGCCGATGACAAAGAATTCATCCTGCGGGTTGGCGGTCTTAATGAACTGCAAAATGGATTCGCGGGCTCGGATGAGCTTGGAGGTCATGGAACCCGAAAGGTCAAAGATGATGCCGATCGAGACCGGCGCGTCTTCAGAGGCAAAGCTCGCGATATGTTGCTCGCCGTTGTTCTCGTAGATCTGGAAGTCCTCTTTTTCGAGGCCCGTGACCAGGCGATTCAAGGGGTCGGTGACCGTGATGGGAACCAGCACCATATCCACGTTCATGCGGATGAACGATCCGGGATGAATGCGCAGCGCGGCGGGACCGGACTCGGGGCCGGCTTCAGCGCCTTTGGGCTCGCCTGCCGGCGCGGACGTGCTGGCTGGCGGCTCGACGTGGACTTTACTGAGCGGATCTTCCTGGGCACGGGCCCGAGCCACGCACAAGGCAAAGCACGAAACCAGGGCCAGCACACAGAAACCCAAGCGGCGGCAGACCAGGGACAGGTTGCCGTCCCCGTTGCGGTGAGCACGTTCTTGGGGAAGCATCTTCATGCGGCACCAGGAGCGATTGAAGGCGATATTACCACTAACGGCACGTCTCTGCTGTCGGCAGATCGTCCTTCCGACATCCTGCTTTTCGATATATGCGAACGCCGGCCACGACTGGCGCTGGGATACAATCAAGCCTGAACGCCCCGCTCTGCTAGTGCCGGAAACGGCGTGGCGGGGCACAAAATCCACCTTTTCAACGGCGGAGTTCGACCTTCCTCATGGCTCGCATCTATCCTTTTCGCGCCTGGCGCTACAATCCCTCTGCGGTCCGTTTAGCCGACGTGGTCACGCAACCCTACGACAAGATCTCGCCGGCCATGCAACAGGCCTATTACCAGCGCAGCCCTTATAACCTGGTCCGCATCATTCTGGGACTGCCTGAGCTATTTGACGCGGAGAAGGGCGAAAACGTCTATAGCCGCGCGGCGCGGGATTTGCGCGCCTGGCGCGAGCAGGGCGTGCTGATCCAGGAGCATGACCCCTGCGTGTTTGCCTATGCGCAGCGTTTCCAGGTTCCCGGAACCGATATCGTGAAGGAACGGCGCGGGTTTATCGCGCTCGGCAAGCTGCAGGACTACTCGGAAAAGGTGGTCTTTCGGCACGAGCAGACCCTTTCCAAGCCCAAAAGCGATCGGTTGAACCTGCTGAAGGCCACGCGGGCGCACTTCGGGCAGATTTTCATGCTCTATTCCGACCCCTCGGGCAGCGTGGAGAAGAATCTCTACGACGGCAATGGCGCGGCTGACGCCGAGATCACCGACGAGTATGGCGTCCTGCACCGGCTGTGGCGCGTGAACAATCCCGCCACTATCCGGCTGCTGACCACGGCCATGGACGACAAGAAACTGATCATCGCCGATGGGCATCATCGCTATGAAACCGCGCTGAATTATGCGAAAGAGCACGGGCACGCGACTGCGCACGCCGAATCCGGTGGGTCCGGCCTGCCGCAACCACCTTATCCGGAAGCTGCGGTGATGATGACCTTCGTGAACATGGATTCGGACGGGCTGGTGATTCTGCCCACGCATCGCGTGGTGCATAGTCTCGAAGGCTTCGATCCCGCGGCATTTCGCGCCAAGGCCGAAGAGTACTTTACGGTCGAGCCGCTGGCGACGGGCGATGCACAACGTTATATCGGCACGCTGACCAGCCAGACCGGTACAGCTTTTGTGGCCATCACGCGCGGTGGCGACTTTTTCCTTCGGGCGAAACCTGAACAAATGGCAAAAGCGCTTGCCGAAGTGCCCGAGCGGCAGCGGCAGCTCGACCTGACGCAGTTGCATTCCATCGTTCTCGACCGGCTGCTGGGACTGGACGCGGAAAAGGTGCGCGAGCAGACCAATCTGCGCTATCTGAGGGATGCGGGCGAAGCCGTGGAGCAGGTGCGCAAGGGCGAGGCCGATGTGGCGTTCCTGACCAACCCCGTGACCATGGAGCAACTGCGCGAAGTGGCCTTTGCGGGTGAGGTGATGCCGCAGAAGTCTACCGATTTCTTCCCCAAGCTGTTAAGCGGCCTGACGATCTATGCGCTGGACTAGGATCGTACGACGGAATTAACCTACTTTCAGGGCACAAGAAGGCTGGGAGAGCGATGCCGACGATCAGCAGATTCTACGGAATCTTGATCCAGATGTACTTTGGCGACCATGCTCCGCCGCACTTCCACGCCCTCTATGCTGAATTCGAAGCTCTGATCGATATTCAGACGCTCGGGGTCATCCGCGGCAGTTTGCCCAGCCGTGCAATGGCAATTGTGCTGGAATGGGCTCAACTACACCGCGAAGAGCTGAGGCAGGATTGGGAACTATGCGCACAGAATCAACAACCGAGAAAGATCCATCCGCTTCCGTAAGCGGCGAGGCAGTACCCCGCTCACCGTGGCGTGTCACCGCAGTCGAAACGCTGCCTGGTTTGCAGTTGCGCGTTGCTTTTGCCGACGGCCTGACCGGAACGGTCGACATGTCGCGCCTGGTGCGGTCGCCAAAAGCCGGGGTCTTCGCGGCGCTCGCGGACCCCTCTCTGTTCGCGCAGGTCAAACTGGATTTGGGTGCGGTCACCTGGCCCGGCGACTTGGACCTCGCTCCCGATGCGATGCACGCCGCAATCCAGGAGCGTGGTGTGTGGCTGCTATAGCCCGCCCGCTTTTGCTGCTGGCGGCCGCGGCAGTAGCCTGCCAACCTTTCGCCAATGCCCAGGCCCCGCCGGCCGCAAGCGCGGCGCGCTTCGCGGTGGTGCTGGACGCGGCCCATGGCGGCGACGACCAAGGCGCACGGCTCGCCAACCAGTCCGAAAAAGACTACACCCTGGCGCTCAGCGTGAAACTGCGCTCGCTGCTCGTGGCGCGCGGCATTTCCGTGGTCACGACGCGCGAGTCGGGCGCGGATGTGGATGCGGATCGTCGCGCCGAGATCGCCAACCGCGCCAATGCCGCGGCCTGCATGAATCTGCATGCGGCGTATGTGAGCTCGAAGAGCGGCCCCGCCGTGCACCTGTTCATTTCTTCACTTCCCGCTGCGGCAGACGCGCGCTTTGTTCCTTGGAAGACGGCGCAATCCGCATGGATCACGCGCAGCACCGAACTGGCCGGCTTGTTGAATGCGGCGCTCACCCATGCCGGCATCACGGTGACTCTCGGCCGTACCGCGCTGCCTGCGATCGACAGCATGGCCTGCCCTGCCGTCGCGATTGAGGTCGCGCCGCAGCGTCAAACAGTTGCACAGGATGCGGCGGGTGCAGACGATGCAGGGTTTGAGGCGCAGGTAGCCGAGGCGCTGGCGGCGGCGTTGGTAGAGTGGCGCGCTGAAGGTGGACAATCCGGAGAATCGCGGCCGTGATCCCTCGCCACCAAACCGTGCTGTTCGTGATCCTGCTGCTGGCCTCGGTCATCATGGGCGCGGTGCTGTGGAACCAGTTGCGGCGCGCGCACGAGCGCCTGCTGCGCGGCCAGGATGCAGCGCCTACGCAGGCGCCGCTGGTGGCTCCGGCGGAGCAAGCCACGCTCATGGTGGCGAACGATGCGGACAATTCAATTGACTCACGGATTTTGACTTTGCCTTTGCCCGAGAATCCCGAGGCTCGCGCGCGGGCGGTGCTGGGCAAGCTGCTCGACCTGTACGCTGCACCCGATGCCACGCATCCCGTTCCCGGCGGCGCCAGCTCCGTCGCACAAGTGTTTCTTGTGCCCATCGCGGATGACACCGGGAAAGCTTCGCCCACGGCGCCGCACCTTGCCGTGGTGAATCTGACCAGCGCGTTTGCGGCCGGACATCCCTCGGGACTTCAGGCCGAGACGCTGACCGTTCTTTCCATCTGCGCCACGCTGAACGCCAACATGCCGAGCGTGACACAGGTGCGATTTCTGGTGGACGGCCAGTCGCGCGCTACACTGGCCGGACACGCCGACCTGACACGCACCTATCCTGCCGTCGAAACGGCTCCGCAGCCCTGATCGCCGCGGCTCATCATGACCGTTTTCATTCCGCCGGATTCGCAGTATGATGGGGGAGTATCCATGCCCAAGTCGGTTTACATCACGGCGCCCCGGCCCACCGCTGAAGAAGTGGCGAAGAGTCTCGGCATTTCCAAGAGACGTCAGAAAGAGATGGAGGCACTGGCCGAGAAGTTAATTAAGCAGCTTCTCGCAAGAGAGCGAGCCGAGGCGGCTTCAGCCATCGAACCGGAAAAGAGGCGTAAGCGTGCCTCCGCTGCCTGATCCAAACAGCGTCTTTCTGAATATTCCTTACGACGAAGAATTCTCCAGCCTTTACATCGCCTACATCGTTGGGCTTTTCCAATTGGATTTGGTTCCCCATATTGCCTCCGAAATCCCGGGCGGAAAACGCAGGCTCGACCGAATCTTCGAGCTTATCCAAAGCTGCCGATTTTCCATCCACGACCTCTCCCGAGTCGAAGTGAGCGTTACTCCATTCAGCCTCCCTCGGTTCAATATGCCTCTCGAGTTGGGTATGACCATCACCTGGGCCAATATTCATCCCAAGAGCCATACATGGTTTGTCTGGGAGTCCGAGCCTTATCGGTTGCAGAGATCGGCCAGCGACTTGAATGGGACCGATCCGTATATCCATTCCGGCACTGCGGAAGGTGTCCTAAGCGAACTCCGCAATGCATTTCGACGCGACCCGGTTCCGTCCGTGCCGCAAATGCTCACGGTTTATGGCCTTGTTAACAGTGCGCTCAATTCGATTCTCATCGGGAACGGGACGCGTAATCCCTTTTCGAGAGGCGTATTTCTCGATTTGTGCTCATTGTCCCGGAGCCTTGGAAATTTCTATCCACCAGCCAAACCCACGATCTAACTTTTATGACCACTCCCACCATCGGCGTCTTCGATTCCGGCTTCGGCGGATTGACGGTGCTGCGCTCGCTCATCGAGCGGCTGCCGCATGCGCGCTTCGCGTTTCTCGGCGATACGGCGCGGCTGCCTTACGGCTCGAAGTCGCGGCGCACCATTGCGCGTTACGCGGCCGAGAGCGCGCAGTTTTTAGTGCGCGAGCAGGGCGCGGAGTTCCTGGTAATCGCCTGCAACACGGCCAGCGCGCTGGCGCTCGACGCCATTCAGGATGCGGTGCCGGTTCCTGTGCTGGGAGTGATCGAGCCGGGCGCGAGCGCAGCACGCAAAGCCTCCACGACTGGCGACGTGCTGGTGATTGCGACGGAAGCCACGGTGCGTAGCCATGCTTACGCAGCGGCATGCCAGGCACGTGGATTGCGAGCGATCGAGAAGGCCTGCCCGCTGCTGGTGCCGCTGGTTGAGGAAGGATGGACCGACCATCCCGTGACCGCCGAGATCATCGATATCTATCTGGCCGAGCTGCGATCCGAGGCCACAGCTCACGGTCTCAGGCCTGACACGCTGGTGCTGGGCTGCACCCACTACCCGCTGCTGCGGCCGCTGATCGAGCACGCGGTGCGGCCGGGAGTGAAGGTGATTGATTCGGCCGAAGCGGCGGCGCAGGCTGCGGTCGAACTGTTTAACGGACGTGTTGCCGCGACGGCTACGGGGGCGTCCGCGGAGACCGAGGTGCGCTGTTTCGCCACCGATTCCGTGGAAAAATTCGAGCGCCTCGGTTCACATTTTTTGGGGCGGCCCGTGGGACATGTGGAATTGATCGATCTGGGCGGGTGACCGCGCCGCGGGCGCAGAGACAGCGCAAGTCGGCTGTGGGTCAGTTTGAAATTGGTTCTGGGGGAACAGCCCGCTGCTCGAACCAGTCGCGGATTGCCCGCGTGTTCAGGTACCAGAGCAAATAGATGCCCAGTAGAGCCTTGCCAAAGGAGAATGCGATGTCCCCAGTGGTGAGCTTAGAGAACGCGTCAAAGGGCAGGTTGTGAATTTGATGGAAATACACCAGAGACCAGAAGAGTGGATCTGAAACATACAAGACGCTGACAATCAGAATAAGAATTCGTGCCCAGTTGTGGGCGCTCCAATAGAAGTAAACGAGAAGAGCCACAAGGAGTTGGGTCACCCAGGAATGTGCCTGAAGCCTCATGGAGGGAGCAGGGGAAGAGGTGTACAACCGCACCAGAAACGAAACGATAACGAGCGCTATGAGCAGGGCGGAAACCGTGATACCGGTTGGTCTCGACATGAGGCATTCTCCCCCATTTTGTGCCAACCATTTTCTCAGACTCTCAGATGCGGAGGCAAGCTAGTTTCACTGACCCACTACCCGAAAGGCGCTCACGAAAATCGCTCTGGTATTCTGAGAATTGGCGGCGGCTCCGCCGTTTTCCCCTTTGGACTAAGCACTCGGAGGAACTAACACTGCATGATTAACCTGGCGGGCAAGACAGCCGTGGTCTTCGGGCTAGCCAACAAGCGCTCGATTGCCTGGGGCATCGCCCAAAAACTTCACGAGGCCGGCGCCACCCTGGCCATCTGTTACATGAACGAGCGCATGCGCGCCGAGGCCCAGGACCTTATCAACGAGCTCGGCAATGCCAGCGGTTTTCAGTGCGACGTATCGAACGATCAGGAGATCGCAACCCTGTTCGCGGCGCTCAAGGAAAAGTACGCGAAGATCGACATCCTGGTGCACGCCGTTGCCTACGCGCCCCCCGAGGACCTGAAGGGCGAGTTCATCAACACCAGCCGCGAAGGCTTCCGCATCGCGCATGACGTGAGCGTTTACTCGCTGATTGCCGTGAGCCGCGGCGCGCTGCCGCTGATGACGGAAGGCGGCAGCATCATCACTCTGACCTACTACGCAGCCGAAAAAGTAGTGCCGCACTACAACGTGATGGCGCTGGCCAAGGCCTCGCTCGAATCCGCCGTGCGCTATCTGGCGTACGAACTGGGGCCGAAGAACATCCGCGTGAACGCCATTTCGGCCGGACCCATCAAGACGCTCGCGGCGCGCGGCGTGGGCGCGCTGGGCGACATGCTCAAGTCCCATGCCGAGCGTGCACCGCTGCATCGCAACGTGGACCAGAGCGAAGTTGGCGGCACGGCGCTCTACCTGGCCAGCGATCTGGCCAGCGCCGTTACAGGCGAAGTCATCTACGTCGATTGCGGCTACAACATCATGGGGTTCTAGCGGGGTGACCGGCAGATTCGACGCGAGTTTCGAAAGCCGGTCTACAACGGGTCTTTGGAAGTAAGCAATCCGATATGGTCCGCGCCAGCGCCCTTTCCAATGTCCATGACTTTCGCAATCGTCGCAAAGTCAAGATTGTCGTCCGCCTTGACGAACATTACCTTTTCCGCCCGCACCGAGAAGATGGCACTCAGGCGATCCCCCAGTTCCTCGATGTTCACATCGCTCTGGTTGATGCTGTAGCTCGGGAGTCCATTGTGGGCATTGATGATTCGCACCACAATGGGATTTTCCGGGGCCTGATTTGGTTTCGCAGATCGCTGCGGCAGCGCAGCCTCAAGGCCGTGAGGCAGGAGCGGAGAAATCACCATGAAGATGATCAAAAGCACCAATAGAATGTCGATCATCGGCGTCACGTTGACTTCGCCAAGCAGTTGACCCGGAGTGTGACCATTCTCGACCGTCATGGGACATACCTCCTCGCCTCTTCAGATCGCGAAGACCTTCGGAGAATTCACGGTAACTGAACTGCGCGTTCTGATGGTTTAGACACCGCGGTGCGACGAATGGTTCCCGCTCGACGTGTGGGCCGTCAGGCGGAGCGGACGAGGCCGAAGTGTTCCAATTCGGCGATGGCTCGATCTTTGTCCGGAGTTTTTTCAGATTCAGGACGCGCGGAGACACAGTTGCGCCCGCGGCGCTTTGCCGCGTACATGGCAGCGTCCGCACGCCGCATCATTTCCTCCCACCCTAGTGCCGGATGCAACTCGGCGACTCCGGCGCATACCGTCATTTTGACCGGACCGGTTTCAAATGGAACGTCGAGATCGGCCACGGCCTGACGCGCGCGTTCGGCAATGTTAAGCGCCGCCGAACCCGAAGTATCGGGCAGAAGTATTGCGAACTCCTCGCCACCCATGCGCGCCAGCGAATCCTGCATGCGCAGCACGCAGGTCAGACGGCGCACAAGGGCCTGTAGTGCGCAGTCGCCCGCGGCGTGGCCGCGCGTGTCGTTCAAGTATTTGAAGTTGTCGATGTCTATGACGATCATGCTCAGCGCGTTGCCGTAGCGTTGGGAGCGCGCGGTTTCGCGCAGCGCGGCTTCCTCCATCGAGCGGCGATTCAAAGCGCCCGTTAAGGCATCGGTGCGCGCCTGCCGGGCAAGCTCTCCCTGCAATTCGGTCACCAGGAACCACATCTGGCACATGGCCATGCAGGCGGCAAGAAACGCCGCCGCAGCCAGCGAGCCGATCCAGCGTGGGTCGCTATGGGCGTTAACGGTCTCCCAGGGATGCGCGTAGCTCAGGTTGGTTAGAATGGCGCGGTACGCGGCCACGCCCATTTCCCCGCAGAGAATTACTGCGCCCACGCGCGACACCGCGGTGAACGGCCCCTTGCCGTATTTCCACAAGGTCCATGCCGAAAAGCCGCACAACCCCACGAACGGAAGATTGATCACATTGCCGGTGTAGGGAATTTTCCCAAGAAATGTGATGGTGTACGCCGCCAAAACCAGCCCGACGGGAATCCAAAGCCGGCGATGCGGGAAGGGCTTGCGCACGACAAAGCAATACAGCCCCATCCACTGCATGGCGATCGAAATAAGATACAGCTCGTTGGCAGCCATGCTGCCGATATATGCCGGAACCTTGCCTTCCAATCCTTGCAGAACAAGTTTGATCAATCCCACAACTTGTGCGCCGGCAAACCACATCGTTCCCGTGGCGCGCCGGTTATACCAGGCGAGCACCACAATGCACACCGTGAACACGGTGACCGACGCGATGTTCGTAAAGAAGTATGTCCCGTAATCCATACCGCGGCACAGCTCTCCATAACTTCTTGTTCCCCATGTGTATCGGCTGGAATTCTGTTTTGATACAGAGCATTGACCCGGATTTTCGGGTCATTTCCAGACAAGGGCTCAATTGCGCTCAGGAACCCACTAATTCTACGGATGTTCTTTGCGAACCGGAGTAGCATCTTCGGGGCATGCTGATTACTTTCGGAACGTCAGAATCTCAGCCCATACGGCGGGCTCGACAGGCAGCCCAAGGCACAGGTTTTCTTCGCGGATGCGCAAGGTTTGCTCGCCGGGATAGCGGACTTTGCGATTGGGTGTGGCGGGCCGGCAGTTGTGCAGAGATGCGACAACAGCATCGGCGATTGCCTCAGCCTGCGATGCGGGGCCAAATGCCGCGGGATTGAGTGCGAAAAACATCTGCGAGATGCCGGCTTCGCGCTCGGCGTCGGGTGCGATCTCATGCGTGGCGCGACCCAGCGCCATCATGGCTGCCACCATGTCGAGCAGCACCGAGAGACCGGAGCCTTTCCAGTAACCAATCGGCAGCGGCCGCCAGGACTTCTCGATCGCAGCCGGATCGCGGGTGAGATTGCCCTCGGTGTCGAAGCCGCCGTCGACCGGGAGCTGCTCGCCGCGCTTCCTGTAGCTTTCCAGGGTCCCGTAGGAAAACTGCGACATGGCCATGTCGAGGACGACGGGACCGGCAGCGCGCGGCACGGCGATCACCAGGGGGTTGTTGCCGATGGCGCGTTCCGCGCCGCCCCAGGGTGGCAGATTGGGCATGGTGTTGGTCCAGCAGATGCCGATCATGCCGGCCTCCGCCGCCTGCCAGCCGTAAGTGCCGGCGCGCATCCAGTGATTGGTGTTGCCCATGGAGACGCAGCCCACACCGTGTTCGCGGCCGAGCGCGATGGCGCGCTCCATTGCCGCCAGCGCATTCAAATTACCCGGGCCTTTATGCCCGTCCCAGCGCTCCAGCGCGCCGCACCGCGCCGTGGCCACCGCCTGGCCTGCCGGATCGACGCAGCCGTTACGAATGGTGGCCACAAAACGCGGGAAGCGGTTGATGCCGTGCGTATACACGCCGTCGCGCGTGGTTTCGGCGAAAAGGCGCGCGCATGTCTGGGCGCGATCAGGCGCGAAGCCGAGCGTGCAAAGAATGCTGGCGAGAGCTTGCTGAACCTCGGCGAAGGGGATGCGGTTCATGGATCCTCTGAGGAAGTTGTATCAGGCAGTGCGGAGATACGAGAAGGGAGATCCTGTGCTACGGGCATTCGCAAAGAGTCAAAGCGCGCTAATTTCGATGTCCCCTCTGATCGGCTGATTCGGGGAAATCGAGCTGAAGCTGCCGAACACGAGCCAAGGCAGTTTTGTACAGACACTCTTCCATCGCTGTGCCGGCTCCAGACCCGGTGGTATAGCTGGCGGCCACAGCGTCGCAATATTGGTCACGGTAGCTGCGCCATGAAAGCTGTGAGTCCTCGAGCTTCGTAGCTGCGTTTTCGAGTGCTTGAAGAATTACAGGCCCATAGAGGGCTTTCTCCCTGGGGCTTGTTCCGCGCAAGTTTGCGGTGGCGCGCGCTACGAGATCATCTGCAACTTTGTTCATGCCTGTTTGTGCTTTCCAATAGCACTCGCGCATCGCCGCATTGGAAACATTGGGTCCATTCGGGCATGGATCGTCCTTCTGCCCGAAGCACAGAAGCGGCAAAGTGCAGATACAAGTGAGAATGAGTTTAGGAGTGATGGGTCGCATCGGCGTTCAAACTCCGTTTGCAATTGTACTGCAAATTTCAGATACGCTCGAAGACCGGTAGCCGATTTGTCGGGTTGTCATTCTTTCAGCGCCACGGTGATCTTGCGCGCGTCTCCGCCTTCGGAGGCGATCACGATCTCGCCGGTGGCGCGCTTGCGGATGCTCTTGAACTTGTCGCCCCACTCCACCAACACCAGAGCATCGGGCGTGAGCAGATCGTCGAGGCCCAGCGTCTCCAACTGGCGCTCACTCTCAAGGCGGTAGACGTCGAGGTGATAAAGCTTGACCGGCTTGCCGTTGCGCGAGCCGTCGTACTCGTGAATCAGCGTGAAGGTGGGGCTGGTCACTTCGTCGGTCTCGGCGGCGTCCAGAGCCTGGGCGATGCCTTTGACCAGCGTTGTCTTGCCGGTGCCCAGCTCGCCGCGCAAGAGCAGCAACTGCGGCGGCTGGAGCAATGCGGCCAGCTTGCGGCCCACGGCAACCGTGTCCGCGCCGCTTTGCGTGGTGAACTCGTA
The DNA here is from genome assembly GCA_031296305.1 of Occallatibacter sp. Classification (GTDB taxonomy): domain Bacteria; phylum Acidobacteriota; class Terriglobia; order Terriglobales; family Acidobacteriaceae; genus Telmatobacter. Next base: position 49,644 of record JARLFZ010000016.1, read on the forward strand.
CATCCTGCCTTCCGCGGCCACTGCGGTGTTGCTCATTGCTGAACCTCGTCAGAGATCACTGCAAGCGCCTTCCGTCCGCTGCATGCAATGCCCTGCAACCAAACATAACCGTTTTTGCCGCCCACTTCAAAACGATGCAGGCGCGATTGGTAGGCTCGCGACAGTTGCGCCAGGCAATCGGTAGCCAGCAAGGTGTGCTCATCTGTCTCGCGCACCGCCAGATCCGCGGCCAACCCGTGCAAATAGACCGCGGCCTCGACTGCGTGCGCGGGGTCGTGAGGATATTGTGCGAGCAGGCCGGCGATCAGCCCGGTGAGCAGGTCGCCGCTGCCGCCCTTGGCCATGCCGGGATTGCCGCTCGTATTCACGGCCACGCGGCCATCGGGATGTGCGATGAGGGTGCGCGCGCCTTTCAACACCAGAATGACGCCCATGCGTTCGGCGAAGCTGCGCGCCACATTGAGCCGGTCAGCCTGAACTTCGGCGACGGTGCATCCGGCGAGGCGGGCCATCTCGCCGGGATGGGGCGTGAGCACAAGTGTGCGTCCCTTCGCGAGTTTTGCAAGCAACACCGGCTTTGTGGCGAGGATGTTGAGAGCGTCGGCGTCGATCACGGCGGGCATTTTGATCGCAGAGAGCAAGCCCGTGGTGAATTTCACAGTTTCCGCATCCTGGCCCAATCCGGGGCCGATGGCGAGCACGGTTTTTCCCGCGGTGAACTGAGATAGTTCATCTGCCTCGAGGTTTTTCGCGGCGATTTGGCCGGCATCTGTTGACTTGAGCGGCCAGGTCATCAATTCCGCGGCGAAAGACGACACCACGGCCAGCGCGGGCTTGGGGACTGCCACAGTGACGAGGCCTGCCCCTGCGCGCAATGCAGCCATGGCAGTCATCGAAGGCGCTCCCGCCTTGCCTCCGGCGGAGCCAAATGTTCCCCCCACCACGAGCACGTGGCCGAAATTGCCCTTGTTGGCGGCGGCGGCGCGGGGCGTTTGCGCCAGAGCCAGCGATGAGCCCGCCCAGTCGATGCCGAGCTTGGAAATGATCGCCGCCTCGGGCGAGCCGATGGGTGCGACAACAATGGGCTGATCCCAGCGGCGCGTGAGGGTCCCGAAAACGTGAGCGGGCTTGGGCGCGGTAAAGGTAATGACGGCGTCGGCGGGAAATGCAGCGTCCGTGGCCATGGCGCCGGTTGCATCGGCGGGCCAGCCGGAGGGCAGATCGATGGCAAGAATGGGTGCAAGCACCGGCGCCTGGCTCTTGCGCAGCCACTCGAGCGCGATGAGCGCCATGCCTTTCATCGGCGGCTTGAATCCCGTGCCCAGCACGGCGTCCACTATGAGGTCGGACGTGAGCGCATCGCGATGCGAGGCCAGCTCCTGCGCGCTGGTTATCACGTGAACCTTGCCGCGCACCGGCTGGGTGAGTTCACTCCACGCGATGGCGGCGTCGCCTGCGAGCTTTTCTGGAGTGCCCAGCAGGAGGGTGGTCACGTCGAGTCCAGCCTCGGCCAGCAGCCACGCCGCCATCATGCCGTCGCCGCCGTTGTTGCCGGTTCCTGCGAGCACGGTGACGCGACGCGCGTGCGGAAACTGCTGACGAGCAAAGGCCGCTACGGCCGAAGAGGCCGCACGCATCAGATCGATCGAGGCGATGCCAAAGCGCTGCGTAGTGGCGCGGTCGCAGGCCTGCATCTCGGCTGCGGAAAGAACGTGCATCGCATTTATGGTATCGCAGTGGTTAGTGGTTAGTGGTTAGGGAACGCGTCGGATGGCCGCGGGCGGCTAATCACTAACCGCTAACCACTAATCACTGTTCCTCGTCACTTGAGCAGGCGGGCCTGCAAGGAGACGTGAGAGTTGGGGCGGGTGAGGACACAGGAGCCGTTTTTGTCGCAGTGGAAGTGAATGGGGGCAGGAAAGACCGACCAATCCGCGGTGCGGTTTCGCAAACCGGCGACACCCAGAAAGAACACCCGCCCGCCGCTGGTTTCGACAGTGCCGTGGGAGGGATTGTCGCCAACAATCACGTCATCGCCCTCAATCGCGGTGGGCAGGCGCTGAGTCTGCGACAAAAGTCCGGAATTCCCTCCGTGACCTTTGCCATTCAGCTCTCTCTCGTGCTGCATCCAATTGTCCTGCTCGGCAAGGGTGGGGAAATCGGTGAAGAAATCCCAGCTCTTGAACGAGGTGTAGGCTTTCGCCCCGCAGGGCAGCGGGCCCGTCAGATCGATCTCAGAAACTTGACCGTCCTCTCCGGTCATATTCTGCACGACGTCACCATTCTGGGTCTCCCGCGGTTCGCTCGGCGCGACGAATTTCGCGTTTGGTGTGCGGGCCATCGACGCGGGAAAGAGAATCTGTTTCTGGCAGGCGACGCGGCCGGCAGCATCCCGAATACGGAGTGTTACCGAGAGCCGGCGCGACGGATCCTGAGCCACGGCCGCAAAGCTGCGCACCTGCGTCGGATCAATGGGATCGAGGAAGAACTGGTATGAGCCGCTCTGCTCCCAGCGCGCGATGAGGCGGCCGCTGAGCCCGGCAGGATCGTATCTCTGGCTTCCCATATCGATGTAAGGCGCGGGCGGCTTGGGCTGGAGCCACGAGGGAACGGCAAGAAAGATAAGCACGGCGCCCGCCAGCAACACCAACGGCAGGAGAATCCTGGCGACGGGAATCGGAACGTTCTTCTTCCGCTTGGCAGCCAGTTCTGCCTGCGGAGGCGCCATGGCTTCGCGAAAGGAGTACAGCTCCGGCAGATTGGTCTGCCGGGTGGGCACAACTTCAAATCTGGAGACGGGGATTTCTTCGCCGGAGCCCGCCGGCTGGCCACCAGTAGCGGCTGGCTGATTAGGCTCGTATTGGTCCGCATCACTCATAGGACTAGGCACCCGATCGTTCTCGTTGGTTGGGGGATCGTGCGCGGAGATCACAGCCATTGGAACACGACAGCGGCAGCGCCGCAACAAAAGTTGTGCATGGTGAATGGGAGAAGGTGCAACATCAGTTAGCTTCCCGAACCGGGATTAGTTGCGGCCCAGCGCCGTCTCGACCGTCAGAACTCGATTCTCCCTTGAAAGGCGATCATGCGTGGCGAGCTGTCACCGCCCAGGCCAACACCGAGCAGTCCGGTGGGCGGCATGGTTAAGCTTTGCAGCGTTCCGAATCTTGCCGGAACCGAACCGGGCACGCCGGCCTGGACCGTGCTGGGCAGCGCAAAGTTGGCATGATTGAACGCATTGAACAACTGGCCGTCGATACGTAGTTTGATCCCTTCCCGCATCGGAAAGGTCTTCGTGATGTATATATCCGAATACGTGAAGTGCGGTCCGCGCACCGCGTTGCGGCCGGAGTTGCCGAACTGGCAGATCGCCGGGTTATCGTTCACTGCGCCGAGAACGCCGCTATAACATGCGCCGGTCGTGGGATCGACCACCGAGACGAACGCATCGGGGTTGAGCCACTGCTTCGTTCCGTTTATAGTGACGCCGGGATAGGGAGTCTTGCGATAGAGCGGCACGCCAGGGACCCGGTTGGCATAGTTCGGTACGGCGAACTGGATGGTCTCGGCGGGGTTCGACGCCTGAAGGACGCCATTGCCGTTGGCGCTATATTGCTGGCTCAGCACACTGAATGGCAGTCCGGAGTGAAGGAATGCCGTTTCCGAAAATGACCAACCTGCAAAGACCTGACGCAAGATCGGATTGCCGGAGTGGAACGGCATCTGGTACTCGCCAAACGCGGAGATGTTCTGTCGCACATCGTAATCGCAACTGGCATGCTGCCGGCTTAACTCTCCCGGCAGCGGCGATTCCAGCCCCTGCGTGGAGAAGGCCAGCAAGCCGCCATTCGATATTTCGTCGAGGCAGTGACTGAAGGTGTAATTGCCACGCAGGGTCAAGCCGCTCCATTGTTGCGTGTAAGCGGTCTGCAATCCGCTGTAAGTGCTGTTCGCGCCGGTCTGGAACTCGGTGACGTTTCCATATCGCTGATCGAGCGGCCGCGCGTAGGGAAATGGCGCAAAACATCCATTGCAGACGTTCTGGAAGCCATTCAGCTGCACCTGGTAGGGCTCGTGCAATCCGCGCGTGCCCACGAAGTCTGCGCGCAGGTTGCCGCGCGCGCCGATCTGCTGCTCGAAGCCGAGATTGTAC
>JARLFZ010000163.1 GCA_031296305.1 Occallatibacter sp.
CAGACCAGGGCCTCGACTGCGGCGAGGGTGAGGAAGATGGAGCTCATGGTGAGCGGAGGCATCTTGCCGAAGAGCATTCTGCTGGCGAGCAGGCGCACGGCAGTGAGCGTCATGCTGGCAGTGAACCAGGGGAAACGGCGGGCGCGGTCGCGGCCCAGCAGAACGACGAGCAGAACCAGCAGCGCCGCAAAAGTCAGGGTCCAGAGAATCTGGACAGTCGTAAAGTCGAAATTGAGATGCATTTGAACCTTGTCTGGACCCGCGTAGATTGCAGTGCGGGTTCCTCTATTAAGTCTAATCGCCCAAGGCGCATCGGGGCAGACACTGCCATAATTCCAATATGTTGATTCTGGCATCAGCTTCACCGCGCCGCAGCGAATTGCTAACGCAAGCAGGCTTCTCGTTTGAGGTGCACCCCGCACATATTCCTGAGGAGCCGCTGGAGAACGAAGATCCGATTAGCTATGTGACGAGGTTGGCCCGGGAAAAGGCGGAGGCGGTTTTTCGCGAGCTGACGGCGGCGCATGGGCGGGAGGACGGCAGGTCGCTGGTGGTGCTGGGCGCCGATACTACGGTGACTCTGGATGAGCACATTTTGGGAAAGCCGGAAGACGCAGCCGACGCCGCGCGGATGTTGCGGCTGCTCTCGGGGCGTACGCATCGCGTAATTACAGGCGTGGCGCTGGTGACGGCGGAGCGGGTAGAAGTGGCGGCCGAAGTTACGGAAGTGCGTTTTCTTGAAATGTCAGACGCGGAGATTGCGGCTTACGTTGCGACGGGCGAGCCGATGGACAAGGCGGGGGCGTATGCGATTCAGGGGCGCGCGGCGCGCTGGATTCCGCGTATTGAGGGCTGCTACTTCAACGTGGTGGGTCTGCCGCTGGCGCGGGTTTCGACGCTGCTGGAATCGTGCGGCTTATAAGCGCGCATGTCTCCGCTGTCACATATTGCTGTGATATAGATAGGATTTTTTACTGGCCTTCACTGTTTCAGGGGTAGACTTATCGCTATTCCGAAATAAAGGACAAACTGATGCGGGCCCGTAGTTTTGTTTATAGTGCTCTCCTGTTTCTTGTCTCCACATTCTCAGTCCCGGTGATGGCGCAGTTCCAGCAGCCCACGGATGAAGAACTCAAGATGACCACGGACCCGAAGGCCCCGGGGGCGGCGGCCGTGTACCTCAATCGAGAGGAGACGACGGAGGACTCGCAGAATGCGAGGACCATTTATGAGCGAATCAAAGTGCTCACCGAGAAGGGCAAGGAACTGGCCACGATTCGAATCCCCTACGCGCGTGGTGTTGACACGGTTGCTGACATTCAGGGCCGGACGATCCATGCGGATGGAACCGTGATTCCTCTTACCGCAAAGCCTGCAGACCTGATGGACTACAAGGTCAAGGATTTCCAGGTGAACACGGTTGTTTTCACATTACCCAGCGTTGAGGTCGGCAGCATTCTGGAATATCGATTGAAGATCCACACCGCCGAATGGTCTGTGTCCGAACCCGCATGGAATATTCAACAAAACTACTTCGTCCACAAGGCACATTACAGTTACCATCCCTCTGTTGCGATGGGTCACTACATCTCCGATTCGTATGGGACCACTCTTGACCAAATTATGTATTCCGTTCAGATAGGCAATGGCGCCAGGCCGGTTTACGACAAGCACAAAAATATCTTCAGCCTCGATATAGACGACGTTCCAGCAGCTCCCGACGAAGACTGGATGCCACCGTTGAACACGATCAAGTGGACGGTACGGTTCTATTACACCAGCGTGACTACGGGGACTGCTTACTGGCAGGATGCCGGCAAACACTGGGCCAAATTTGTACAGGAGTTTGCCAATCCAACCGGCGGGCTGAAGAAGGTTGTTGCCGGCATTATCGCGGCCAATGACACGGATGAACAGAAGGCTGTCAAGATCTATGCCGCGGTAATGAAGATCGACAACGCCGATTTCAGCCGTCAGAAGTCGGAAGTGGAGCGCAAGAAAGAAAAGCTAAAAGACATCAATAAAGCGGAGGATGTCTGGAAGCAGCAGAGCGGATCGGGCGATGAGATCGCACTGCTGTACGTTGCGATGGCTCGTGCGGCGGGACTCAAGGTATGGCCCGCTAAGGTAGTGAATCGCGACCATGCGATCTTCGATGCAAGCTATCTTTCTCTGAGGCAGTTGGACGATTACATTGCAATCGTCTTGATCGACGGGAAAGAAGTTTACCTGGACCCCGGCCAGAAGATGTGCCCCTATGGCACGCTCCACTGGAAGCATACCCTGACAGCGGGCCTTCGGCTTACCGACAAAGGGACGGACTTTGCGGTGACACCCGTCGGCACTTACAAGAATGCCGTTGTCCAACGCACAGGGGGCATCGAAATCAGTGAGGATGGGAATGTCACAGGATCGATCCGCATCGTGATGAACGGTCCCGACGCGCTTCGATGGCGGCAATTGGCTCTTGAAAACGATCTGGATGAGGTGAAGAAGCGATTCAACGAGTCGATGAAGGACTCTGTTCCAGATGGTGCGCGAGCCGAGATCGACCACTTTCTCGCTATGGATGATTACAACTCGGTTTTGATGGCCATCGTCAACGTCAGTGGCAACCTAGGCAGCGCGGCCGGCAAGCATTTCTTTCTGCCCGGGCTCTTCTTTGAATCGCACGCCAAACACCCTTTTGTGGCGCAGGAAAAACGCGCCACGCCTATCGATGTTGAGTATCCGCGGATGGAAAAGGATGACGTGGTCTACACTGTGCCCCCAGGGTTCAAAGTGGAAAGCGCGCCGCAGACTGACGATGTCTCGTGGCCCGGTTTTGCCATATTGAGGATCAATTCCGTATCAACTGGCAAAACGGTTGAGGTAGTGCGCATATTTGCCCGCAACTTTGCCATACTGGATGCCAAGGTTTACAACGATGTGCGTAATTTTTATCTAAAGCAGGCAACGGCCGATCAACAGCAGATTGTGCTGACACGGGCCGAGGTCGCCAAAGGGAACTGAAAAATGACTTCACCACTGATCTCGCACCCTCTCCGTACTCCTGTTCTGGTTGCCGTACTACTGACGATGTCGAGTGGTTTTGCCTTTGGTGGTTGGTTTGGCAGGGATAAACAGATTCCGGACTGGGGCCTTGAAGCGGCAAAAACGCATACCCCCGATTACGCCAAAGACGCTTCCGCAGTGATCCTTTTCGATGAATATATAGAAACTGTTGACGCGCAGGGGCGCGCTCTGGAACGCGAGCGTGAAGCGATCCGGATACTTAAACCGCAAGGGCGCGGAAACACTTGTGAGGTCTCCTACGACGTAAATGAGAAGGTCAACTATTTCCGTGTCTGGACAATCGCGGCCGATGAGAAGCAGTATGCGGCGCAGGATACGGATTTTTCCGAAGAGGGTGACACGAAGATTCCCACGATGCTCTCCACGCGCAAGTCGCGTATTGCGCATCCGCCCGCGGTCGATGTCGGCGCCACAATCATCTGCGAGTCGGAGGAGATGCTTGAACCGTTCAGTCAGGAAAAAGTATGGAGTTTTCAAACGGGCATTCCTGTAGTTTTTCAGGCTCTCGAGGTCGATCTTCCTCCCGGCCGTCCGCATAGCCAGGCCTGGCACAATCACGCGCCGGTAGCGCCGGTTGAGGTAGCGCCGAATCATTGGCGTTGGGAACTCAAGGATGAGCAGGCACTGAGCCTTCGCGATGTTCCGTCCAGACCGGACGGAGTCGCCCTTCGCGCGCGCATGTCAGTACAATGGGGCGATGCCGCCGTTGAGGGAAACGACAACCAATGGCGAGCTATCGGGAAATGGGTGACTACGCTGGAAGCAAACCGCCCCGACCCTTCCCCGGAGATTGTGGCGAAGGTTCAGCAGTTGATTGCCGGAGCACCGGACTTCTACGCCAAAGTTAGCCGAATCACTGAGTTCGTCCAGAAGAACATTCGCTATTTTGTAGTGATGCGCGGCATTGGCGGATTGCAGGCCAATCACGCCGCCGATATTTTCCGCAATCAATACGGAGACTGCAAGGACAAAACCACACTGCTGATCTCCATGCTTCAGGTGGCCGGTATCCCTGCGTTCTATGTGCCGGTCGACGATCGCCGTGGTTTGGTTGATCCCAAGGTTCCGTCCCTGGCTGGCAACCACATGATTACCGCGATCGAGATTCCGGCAGGGCTTCAGGATCCGCGCGTTAAAGCGATTGTGAAGGCCGAGGATGGAAAGCGGTATTTGATCTTCGACCCGACCGATGAGCGCACCCCCGCGGGCAATCTAGGTTCTGCACTCCAGGGCAGCTATGGGACGCTTGCAGCCGGGGCGTCAAGCCAGATTATTGCTCTGCCTGTGCTTGAGCCCGAGGCCAATGGCACTGTGCAGGCAGGAAAGTTCTTATTGCAGCCCGACGGCACGCTGACTGGCGCCGTCGACACATCGCACATCGGTCCAGAGGGCGCGGACCTGCGACTGTTTCTGAAATACACCGACGAGAAAGAGCGCCGTGAGGCCTGGGAGACGCATGTTGCGCACGAGGTGCCCGGCGCGGTGCTTGATTCGTTCCAGTTTGTGCAACCATCCGAGTTCGACAAGCCCATCGAATTCCATTACAAAGTAACCGCGCACCAGTATGCGCATCAAGCCGGAACGATGCTGCTGCTGAGGCCTCGCGTGGTGGGCTCGGATGCGCTGCCGTTCGACGACAAGCCGCGCACGATGCCCATTGATCTTGAAGCTACGGGCAAATGGCGTGACAGCTTCGACATTGCTCTTCCAGCGGGTTACGTGGTGGATGAGACGCCGGATCCGGTGGATGTGGATGTGGATTTTGCCAGTTATAAGTCGGCGGTTTCAGTGAAGGGGAATCTGTTGCACTACGAGCGCGAGTATGTTGTGCGGCAGGTGGAGATTCCTGCAACGAAGGCGGCCGATTTTCGTAAGCTGGAGCGAGCAATCCTTGGCGATGAAAAAGGCACGGCGGTGCTGAAGAAGCAGTGAAGCGCTGGTGTCGCCGTGCGATCGTGCGTGTTGAAGCGCGGGGCTCCACCGGGGCGAAATGCATCCGATCGCGCTTTGAATCATCTCAACTGTAGGTCCTTTTCAAATCCGCGGCCTGGAGTATGAGCGCACACGTATGTCGCATCCACTTTTTTCCCCTTTCAAGCTTCGTTCGGTCGAGTTTGTGAACCGTATTGGCGTTTCGCCGATGTGCCAGTACTCGTCTGAGGACGGTTTTGCCACTGATTGGCACATGGTCCACCTGGGCAGCCGCGCACAGGGAGGCGCGGGGCTGGTGCTGCTGGAGGCGTCCGCGGTTGTGCCGGAGGGGCGCATTTCGATTGCCGATCTGGGCATCTGGAAGGACGAGCACATTCCGGCGCTCAAGCAGATTGTGAGCTTTATTCATGCGCAGGGCGTGCGGGCCGGGATCCAATTGGCGCACGCGGGACGCAAGGCGAGTATGAGTGCGCCGTTCACGGGGGAAAGGCTGCTGGGGCCCGATGAGGGTGGATGGCAGCCGGTGGCGCCGAGTGCGGTGGCTTTCTCCGAGAGCTATGCGGTGCCGCAGGCGCTGGACAAGGCTGG
>JARLFZ010000164.1 GCA_031296305.1 Occallatibacter sp.
AATGATCTGCTGAGCGGCGCGCAGTACACCTGGCGCGATCGAAACTATGTTGCATTGCGGCCTGGAGTTCAGCCCGCGCACATCTTGCGCGTGAGCCGCATGCAGTAACCCTGTATCGATTAAGGTTTTGCGGAGTGTGAACGCGTGAAGAAGATCGCCAGCGCAACCGATCCTCTGTGGTACAAGGATGCGATTATCTACGAACTTCACGTTCGCGCATTTGCCGATTCCAACAACGACGGTATCGGCGATTTTCCGGGACTGCTGACCAAGCTCGACTACCTGAACGACCTGGGCGTTACCTGCATCTGGCTCTTGCCATTCTTCCCTTCTCCGCTGCGCGACGACGGCTATGACATTTCGAACTACAACGATGTCAACCCTTCGTATGGAACATTGAACGACTTCAAAGCGTTCCTTGACGCGGCACATTTTCGAGGCATGCAGGTGATGATCGAATTGGTGATCAATCACACCAGCGATCAGCATCCATGGTTCAAGGCGGCGCGTGTAGCCCCGCCCGGATCGCCTGAGCGCGACATGTACGTTTGGTCGGATACCGCGGAGAAGTATAAAGACGCGCGCATTATTTTTGCCGACACGGAGACATCCAACTGGACCTGGGACGAAACCGCCAAAGCCTATTACTGGCATCGCTTCTTTTCGCATCAGCCCGACTTAAACTTCGATAACCCGCTGGTGCTGGAGCAGGTAATGAAGGCGATGCGTTTCTGGCTCGACATGGGCGTGGACGGGCTGCGCATGGATGCGATTCCATACTTGTGCGAGCGGGACGGAACTTCATGCGAGAATTTACCGGAAACGCACGCTGTGATCAAGAAGCTGCGCGCCGCCCTCGACGCGGACTACGCCAATCGCATGATCCTGGCCGAGGCCAACCAGTGGCCGGCAGACGTGCGGCCCTACTATGGCGATGGCGATGAATGCCACATGGCGTTCCATTTTCCGCTGATGCCGCGCATTTACATGGCGTTGCGCCAGGAAGATCGCCAACCCATCACCGACATCATGGCGCAAACGCCACCGATTCCGGACAACTGCCAGTGGGGACTGTTCCTGCGCAATCACGACGAGTTGACTCTCGAGATGGTGACGCACGACGAACGCGATTACATGTACTTTGCGTATTCTGCGGACCCGCGCATGCGCATCAATGTTGGCATTCGCCGCAGACTGGCTCCGCTTGTCGACAACAATCGACGCCGTATTGAACTGTTGAACTCGCTGCTGCTGAGTTTTCCCGGTACACCCATCCTTTATTACGGCGACGAAATCGGCATGGGCGACAACATCTATCTCGGCGATCGCAATGGCGTGCGAACTCCAATGCAATGGACGTCAGATCGCAACGCCGGCTTCTCCAAGTGCGACCCTGCGCGACTTTACTTTCCTGTGGTCATGGATCCCATTTACGGCTACCAGGTCGTGAATGTAGAGGCGCAGCTTAGCGATCAGTCGAGCCTGCTGCAATGGACACGCAACATGATCGCATTGAGAAAGCTGTTTCAGGTGTTCGGCCGCGGAACGCTGTCGTTTCTCAATCCCACGAACCGCAAAATCCTCGCTTATCTTCGCGAACTTGATCAGGGCGACGGAGTGCGCGAGACCGTGCTTTGCGTGGCGAATCTCAGCCGTTTCGCGCAACCGGTCACTCTCGATCTTTCAAACTTCGCGGGCTGTCTGCCTGTTGAGATGCTCGGATATGTTTCGTTTCCGGAGATTACGCGGGAACCTTATCCACTCACGCTCGCACCCTACTCGTTTCTCTGGCTTGAATTGCAAGCTGCCGCACTGGCTGAAGAATTGCCTGGAAAGCCGGAAACGCAAATTCCGGAGAAAGCCGTGGCCGAGGCGTCGATCGCGGCGCCAGTGCTGACGAGTAGCTGGAAAGAATTTCTTTCCAGCGCCGGGAGTTCGATTCTGGAGCCCGCTCTTCGTGACTGGCTGCCTCGGAAACGGTGGTTTGGCGCCAAAACACGTACCATCGAATCGATTCGGGTGCGCAACTGGGTCGAGCTTCCTGCAAATGCCGGGGGGATTCAACCTGAGGAATCGGAGAGCGCTGCGATTCAACCCGCGCTGTTCTTCTTCGATGTGCATTACTTCGACGGGTCCCCCGATGTCTATCAGATTCCGCTGGCGATCAGCACCGGCGCGGCCGTCGAAGAGATCACCGCGAATCGGCCAGACAGCATCGTGGCGCGACTTACCGCCGCGACAGGGCCGGCCGTTCTTCACGACGCTGTTGCGCACGACGACTTTGATCAGGGGCTGCTGCGATTGATTGCAACCAACGCCACGCTTGCAATTTCGCACGACGGCTTTGCGGCGACTGGGTCAGGTGCAGCCCTTGAAAGCTCTCTCGACGGCAACGGAGGATCGCCGGCCGATACGCCCGGCGCGGTTGCGCCCGCTCCGCTTAGTGCACAGCCGGGTGAGACGGCCGCGCTGCCACGCACAGAGGTGCAGCCGACTCAAACAGGTGACTCTCGCCGTTTGCAGCCTCACGAGTCTCCGTCTGCAGGCGACGCGGCGCCGGAGGGGGACAGGCTGGATGCGCGCGCTTCGTCGCAGTTCACGCCGGCGCTGGCGGTGCAGCATCTTCCGGCCGAAGTTGGGTCGGCCGAACAATCCAACACAGCGATCATCTTCGGAAGACAACTTTTCCTGAAACTCTATCGACGACTGCAGCCGGAAGAAAATCCCGATGTCGAGATGAGCCGCTTTCTCACCGAGGTTGCGCACTTTACCAAAATTCCGCAGTTCCTAGGCGAGATTTCGATCAGTGCGGGGAGCACGGAAAAGATCACGGTCGCCATGCTGCAGGGCCTGGTGGCCAATGACGGAGATGGCTGGCGATGGTTTCTTGACCGGCTCACGAGTTGGCTCTCAAGTGTTGAGGGACTTCCGGCGCCGGAGCATTCGTTCGCGGCAGGCTGGCTCGACGACCGGGTGCAGGTTTCAGACTCGCTCAAGCCAGTTCAGGTCACACTCGACGCCGCGGCACTGCTTGGCAAACGTACTGCCGAAATGCACCTCGCGCTCGCAAGCGACGGGATCCTTCCGGCCTTCGCTCCGGTTCCCTTTACGCGCGATGATCTGGCGCGTGACGCGCAGCGTATCGAAGCGCAGGTTAAGAACGCGATTGACGCGCTCAAACGGAAGCTACCGAAACTCGACGATGCAACTTCAGAGCGCGCCGGTTTGCTGCTTTCTCGCAGGACGGCCCTGCTTGAGCGCGCGCGCTCCATCGCGAGCATCGCTGCTGCCGGGCAAAGGATCCGCATTCACGGTGATTACCACCTGGGTCAGACATTGCACATTCCAGCGTCAGAAGACGGCTCTGAGAAGTCTGGATCAGAGATCGGCGATCTTGTTTTGCTCGACTTCGAGGGGGAGCCTGCTCGACCTATTGAAGAGCGGCGCAGGAAGCAGTCGCCGCTGAGGGATGTTGCAGGGATGTTGCGCTCATTCTCGTACGCAGCATTTTCCGCGATCGACCGCGTGATTGCCGCCGGCGGTGACAATGAGGTTTCCGCAAGCGCCGCGGTTCTGCCCGAGTGGGCGAAGTTGTGGCAAAACGCCGCGACTGCAGCATTCCTTTCGTCGTACAGGGAGTGCATAGCGGTTCGTGAATCGTTGCTGCCGGCGCCGCGGGACGCGCAGATCCTGCTGGACGCGTATCTGCTTGAAAAAGCGCTCTATGAGTTGCAATACGAATTGGATAACCGACCGACATGGATCGGGATTCCCATCAACAGCATCCTAGCTATGTAGGAATCTTTGAGGGCAAAGCCATCTTTCGGCCAAGGGCCGATAGATAGGACTTTTCCGGAGACAGATGGCGACAGCGAATCCCATTCCTGACGAAGCAGTGGTTGCCGAACGCGCGACAGCGGATCTTCTCGTCTTTGTTACGGCCATGCCTGCCGAGCAATTTAGAAGTGTCCTGGACCACCTCGCGGCCACTTTTTCCACGAACAACTTGATCATCGCGACTCGAAACGAGTTGCCTGCGGATGTTCCGGCGAACCTGCGAATCGATCTCATGCCACCGTCGAATGCGTTTTGGATGTTACAGCCTTCTGACTTTATCGCTGCGGCGCAGTGCGGGCTCGAACATGAGGCAAAAGCGATTTTGATTCTAGGGCCCGGCGCCGACTCACTGAGTACGGCCGCTCTGCGCAGCCTTTCCGATGCGGTATTGACCGCGCCCATCGACCTGGTAGTGCCCCACTATTCCCTGGCGCCGCACGCAGGGTTAATCAACTCTGCCATTCTCTACCCACTCACGCGGGCGGTGTTCGCGTCAAGCGTGCGATTCCCGCTGCCGATCGATCTCTGCATGACGCCGCGCATGGCGGAACGGCTTGCGGCAGCGGCACAACGCATTTCCGCCAACAACCCGGGCGAAGCAATTCTGTGGCCGGTGGATGAAGCCATCGCTGCCGGATTCAGAATGGATGAGGTCGATGCGGGGCCGCGCACCGTGCCGCAGCCGTCCGATACGGAAATCAATTCGGTTTTCGCTTTGATCACCGGCTCACTTTTTGCGGATATCGAAGCCAAGGCAGCCCTATGGCAGCGTCCCAGGCGGGCACTTCCGATGCGTCGCGCGACGATGGAGGTTGCGTTTACAGATGGCACGACCGATGTGGCTCATATGGTGGCGGCTTTTCGGCTGGCCACGGCCAACTTGCAGGAGATATGGCCGCTTGTGCTGCCGCCCAATTCGTTGCTGATGCTCAAGCGATGTTCGGTTCTTGAGCCAGCCGAATTCCGGCTCCCCGACAATCTTTGGGCGCGCATTGTGTACGACTTCCTGATTGCTTATCGACTCCGCACCATCAACCGCGGACACCTGCTGGGAGCGCTGATCCCACTCTATCTGGCGTGGATCGCCAGCTACATCAATATTGTCGCGTCGGGAACTCCGGCGGAGCGCCAAATTGAAGCTGTTGCCGCGGCTTTCGAAGCGGATAAGCCGTACCTGGTCGCGCGCTGGCGATGGCCTGATCGATTTAACTCATGAACGCTGTTGGCGCGGGTGGCGCGAAGCCGATGGCGCGCAATGGCGAGAGGAGAGAATGCGATGCAAAATCTGGTTACAAATTCGGGGCAGCAGGTAATTCAAAACCCACAAATATCGCCCATCTACGCAAATAACGTTACGATCTGGAACCACATGTCGGACGCGTTGCACCAATCGCTCTACCGCGTGCTGACACTTCTGATCGCGGTGCTGCCGGGGATTCTTGCGTTTTTTGTCGCGCTGGTAATTTTTGCGGTAGCCGGCGTGGTGATTTCCCGGACCCTGCGCCGCTTTCTCACATGGGCGAAGTTCGATTTGCGCATGGCTCGCAAAAGCGGCACGGATTGGACCCCGACCACTTCACCCACAGAGATCATCGCGCGGGTTTCGTTCTGGTGCTGCGTTTTGCTTGGCCTGATCCTCGGCGTTTCGGCTTTCGACACGTCGTACGCGGCAGGCACTGCGCTGCCCATTACTTTGCTTCCCTATTTCACGCACGCCGTGGGCGCGGCACT
>JARLFZ010000165.1 GCA_031296305.1 Occallatibacter sp.
GCTGCGCACAATTCCAAGCAAAATCAAAGGTGCAGCCTGGCCCGCAATCCAAGTGGCCCCGTAGCTCAGGTGGCCCCCGGCCCGCCAAGGGCCGAATCGTAAATCGTCCAGCAGTTTCCTAAGACTGCTGCGCACAATTCCAAGCAAAATCAAAGGTGCAGCCTGGCCCGAAATCCAAGTGGCCCCGTAGCTCAGGTGGCCCCCGGCCCGCCAAGGGCCGGACCGTAAATCGTCCAGCAGTTTCCTAAAACTGCTGCGCGCAATTCCAAGTAAAATCAAAGTTGCAGTCTGGCCCGCAATCCAAGTGGCCCCGTAGCTCAGGTGGATAGAGCAGCAGTTTCCTAAACTGCGTGTCGGAAGTTCGAGTCTTCCCGGGGTCACCATTCCGTTCTGTGATCCTGCGCCAGTTATAGTCTGCTTTCCTTCTTCGCATCCTGAAATCCTGCTTTTGACTTCACGTCCTTTTCCGGCTATAAAAGTTGATGTTATGGAAATCGATTCCATGACATCACTGCTGCAGCCCGATGCTGCTGCGCCACTCACCACAGCAATCGCCAGGATGTTCGGGAAGACGGTGAAATTCCGTCACTGCCCCGCAACTGTGAGCGCACCTGCTTCGCTTCCCGTCGTCTTGTGGCACGGGAATGAAGGAGGATTTCAGCCAGGGCCTTCCGCCCATTGCGGATGTGCCCTTTCAGCCACTGGAGCTGGACCGATAGGGTTCGGCTTTGGGAAGGCGGCTGAACGCGATTCCAGAATTCTGTGTGCCGGAGCCACTGAACTCAAGTCGCCGCGCCCCTCTGGGAGCCGGCGACCTGGAGAGATCCTCCAAGTCGCACTTTTTCTGGAATCGCCGGAAATGCGCAAGTCAGGAGACCGGTCCGATGGCGTTCGCACTCGCTTTCACGTTCCGAGGGGAACGAAGGAGCCATCATGCAGAGCCTCGATTTCCTGCCCGCACTTTCCCACCGTGGGATGCGACATGCCGTCGCAGCCATTCTCTTCGTCATTCTTGCCACCATCAGCCAGGCCGCTTCCGTTCGCGGCGTGGTCACCGATGGAACTGGCGCCAAGGTCACAGGCGCAAGCGTCTCACTTGTCAGCAATGGGACGGTCGTGGCTTCATCGGTCTCTTCGCCCGACGGCAGCTTCCAGCTCACGACCGGAAGCGCGGGCCGTTTCTTCCTCGTGGTCACGGCCAAGAGCTTTCGCCAGTTGCAGACACCAGATTTCTATGCGGGCCAGTTCGATTCCATCGAGCGCAATCTGGTTTTGGAGCCAGCCTGGGTGCGCGAATCCATTGTGGTGACGGCGACCGGCGTGCCTACGCCGCAGCCGCAAACCAGTGAAGCGACCACAGTGTTGTCCACGATCGATCTTGCCCTGCGTACAGACTTTGCCAGCGTTTTGCGGCTGATGCCGGGAACCGAAGTTGCGCAGGAAGGGCAAATGGGTGCGCAAACTTCACTGTTTGTCCGCGGCGGCGGTTCCGACGACAGCAAGATCCTTCTTGACGGAGTCGACGCCGGCGATCTGGGCAATCAGATCGACTTCGGCCCGCTGTCCACCACGGCCGTCGAGAGTGCGGAGGTCTATCGCGGGCCCGACTCGAACCTGTTTGGCGCCGGCGCTGAAACCGGCGTCGTGAGCCTGACCACGCCTCACGGCACCACCAGCTTCCCTTCCCTGCTCTTTGAGGGCGACGCCGGAAATCTCTCCACCTCGCGCGAGCAATTGCAAATCGCGGGCGCTCACACAAAGCTCGACTACCTGGGCGCTTTCAGTTGGCTGCAAACTGCCAACGATCTACCCAACGACGAGTACCACGTGGCCACAGCCGCGGCCAATTTAGGATGGGCGCTCAACAGCAATACACAGATCCGCGCTACGCTCCACTACGGCGTGGATGCGGTCGGGAATCCAAACGCGTGGGATTTCTACCATGTTGCCGACAACGCCACGGAAAAAGATCAGGACATCCTTTTTGCCGGCTCGATCGGCAACCAGACTACGGCCAGCCTACACAACACAGTCCGCTACGGGCTCACGCGCAAGCGCGAGCAGATTTCTCTCTGGAATACATCAGGCAATCACGAGAACTATGTCGACTACTGCTTCGGCCCGGGCACCCTCGGCAACACTGTCACCATCTCCGGCGCCAACGGCTACTCCGCAACGGGACAGGCCGTCCTCGATTGCAGCACGTTCCGCGCGCAATACGTTAACAATCGCGATCAGGCCGGTTACCAGGGCGACATCACCATCACGCCGCACTTGTCCGGCCTCGCCGGCTTTCAATATGAGGACGAGCGTGGCGCGCAACCGGGCAGCGGCTACTACACGCCCGTCGCGCGCACAAACTACTTCGCTCCTCTCGCAGTGCACGGCGACTTCAAGCAGCGCTTCTTCTATACGCTCGGCGGCAGCCTGGAGCATTACTCCCTCTTCGGTTTCCAGGCCTCGCCGCGCGCCGGCCTGAACTATTACGTTCTGCGCCCGCGCAGCGGCGTTTTCAGCGGCACGCGCATTCTCTTCAACTTCGGCAAGGCGATACGCGAGCCCAAGCTCACAGATCAGGACGATTCGCTCTATAGTTTCCTCGCAAAGTACAACCCGTCCGCCATCCAAACGCTGCACATCGGTCAGCTAGCCGCGCCCACCATGCGTACGTACGAAGGTGGCGTGGAGCAGGCATTCCTCAGCCAGCACATCATCTTCAGGGCCAGCTATTTTCATAATGAGTTCGGCAAGGAGATCGAATACGTTGGCCTGGATCTCGTTCCCGCACTGCTGCCCAACCTGGCGCCCTCTCAACAAGCGACACTCGAAGGGATCCTGAAGGCGAATTTTGCGTATGAGCTGACGATCAACTCCGAGGCCTTTCGCGCCCAGGGAGTGGAGACTTCGGTCGAAAGCGGATTGGGACGCAGTCTCTTTCTGCGCGGCGGCTATACCTATCTGGATGCAGTGGTACAGCGCTCCTTCACCAACGACGATCAGAAATTGCTCGGCCCTATTCCAACCTTCGACGGCATTCCGGTCGGTCCCTATGCGCCGCTCGTGGGAGCTCGCCCGTTCCGCCGCGCACCGCATACTGGCTACCTCACAGCCACGTATACCGCCAAGCGTTTCACTGGCGTCTTCAGCTCTGCTTTTGCCAGCCGCTCCGATGACTCCACCTATCTTGAGGGAGAGGATGCGTTCGGTGGCAATAGTCTGCTTTTGCCCAACCGCAATCTCGATCACAGCTACGCCAAAGTGGATCTTGGGGCCAGTTTCCAGGTGCTGCCGTGGATGGACGTCTTCGCTCAAGGTGAGAATTTGCTGAATAATCAGCACATAGCCCCCATCGGCTATCCGGGTCTGCCTTTCACAGCCCGCATCGGACTCCGTCTGCGCTGGGGCCCGGGGAGCAGCCGTTAAACGACCGTCTCAGGAGCGTTCGCACCCCTGAAATACTGCTCTCCCACCCCCTTCATTCTCCGCGGAGTGGGAGAGCAGTTTCGTCTATCAATGACCGCTATCTTCCCGATTTCCTTCCTGTCTCGCTGGTTGTTGCGGGGTTTCAGACGCCTTTTCCACAAAGCTCCTGCGCAGCCGCCTTACTTTCACGAGGAAATCGAAGGATATTATGCATTTCCCCCTTGGAATACCGGGTTCCCTTGTCCTACAATGACTTCTCCTGAGAGAAAGCTGTACCCCCGGAGATTTCGCATCGAGGGGTTCTTCAGTTTGCGCCGTATGCGCGGCTGAGGCACAAGAAATGGATGCATGCAGGCGCGGCAATCACAGAGCGATTGTGATCGGCCTTTCAAAGCCACTGCGCAGAATTGCATCCCTGGCATTTGTGTTTCCGAAAGAAATTTTGGATTCGCGTGAGGGCATGACAGCAGCGCTTCAGTATAGTCCTTCAGAAAATCGATGTCTCCTACCGAGTCGCCGGACGAATTCGCGAACCCATCGCGGCGCGATTCGGCAATCTCGCGTTTACGCATCGTTTCCTCATCCTTCACATCGTCTTCATAATCAATATGTACAGTTGCAAGATGGGAATGTCGCAGAACTTTTGCTCGTTGAGACGCCTCCGGCGTCTCTAGTGAGCGTGAATTCAAACGATCGTTTCCTCGCGCCTGGCGCGCTAGCCACCGTGCAGCAGCATCGCACCGGCAGCGCAGCTTTTTGTTTACGTAGTTCTATGTTGAACGCAAACCACTACTTTGGAGGGCAGTTATGAGATCCAATCGAATTCGCCTGGGCCTGTTCGCCTCGGCGCTGTTCATCCTCGCGTTGTGTATGAGCTCGGTCGCACTGAATGCTCAGACATATACTGAAGGCGCAATTGCCGGTACGGTATTCGACCCAACTGGCGCTGTGGTACCTGGCGCGACTGTAAGCATCGTCAACAATGGCACGAATGCCGCGATCAGCCTGAAATCCGACGCCAGCGGCTACTTCAAGGCGCCACAGGTACAGCCGGGAAATTACACCGTCACGATCACGGCTCCGGGTTTTGAGACGTTCAAGGAAGTCAACTTGATCGTCGTGGTCAACGAAGTGTCGGAAGTGAGCCCGCACATGGTAACGGGCTCCGCGACCACGAACGTCGAAGTGACCGGCGAAGCTCCGGTTCTGAACTTCGAGTCGCCGGAAATCAGCTCTACGTTGAGCACGCACAACATTCAGGATCTGCCGCTGAACGGCGGACGTTGGTCCGATATGACCCTACTGACTCCTGGCGCTGTGGGCGATGCCAACGGCTTCGGTCTTGTCGCCTTCCGCGGCATCAGCCCCATCCTCAATAACGTTGAGATCGACGGCGCCGACGACAACCAGGCCTACTACGCTGAGGAGCGCGGCCGCACCCGTGAGGGCTACTCGACATCGAAGTACATGGTCGAAGAGTTCACGGTGAACACAGGCGTTTACTCGTCAGAGTATGGACGCGCCGCGGGCGGCGTGATTAACGCCGTCACCAAGAGCGGCTCGAACACAATGCACGGCATCGCTTACTTTTCTGACCGCGACAATAATTGGGGTACCGTGAACCCCTTCACCACCAACACCGTGAATACCGGCACGCTGACTGCTCCGAACTTCGTCACCTCGCCCTACAAGCCCAAGGACTGGCGCAAGGAGTGGGGCTTCGACGCTGGCGGCACACTCAAGAAGGACAAGCTCTTCTGGTTCTATGGGTTCAACCAATATAACCGCAACTTCCCAGGAACCGCGAAGCCCAACCAGCCGGCCACCTACTTCGCACTGCCGGACGCAGCCTCAGCGCTTCCGAGCGGCGCCACTTGTAACTTCACCAACACTTTCAGCGGCACCTCACTCAGCATCGGCAAAGGCTACATCAGCGGCGCGACAGTGAGCACACTCGATCAGCAGGCCTGCATGCTGGCAGCGCGCCTCAACACCAACGGAATCAATGTACCGAGTGTAGGTGTTCCCGCAACTTACGCCGACGGCGT
>JARLFZ010000166.1 GCA_031296305.1 Occallatibacter sp.
GCCTCGTCCAGGATAGGCCGGTGCTCGGCGGCAATAGTTCGTCCGAGATTCGCGTGACCCCGCACGGCGCCGCGGCCTTCCATGCCTACGCGCGTGAGACCGGAATCATCTCTGAATTGCTTATTGAGGAGCGTGCCAGAAACCACGAGGAGATTTTCGAGAACGGCTGGACCAACTCTGTATGGGACATGACGCTGTACGATGCGGTCCATCGCACGGAGAATCTAACGCTCCATCTGAACACGGCGATCCTCGGTGTGACGGTAAAAGACAGGCGGCTATCGAGCGTAGAGTGCCGCGTCGCGAATGCGGAACTTCTGCTCACGCTTGAGGGCAAGCTTTTTATCGACTGCACCGGCGATGGCATCGTCGCATCCGAGGCGGGCTGTGAATGGCGGATCGGCAGCGAAAGCAAAAGCGAATTCAATGAGCCGCACGCGCCGGAAAAGGCGAACGGCGACATCATGGGTAACTCGATCCACTTCAAGACCAAAGATATGGGCCGCCCTGCTCCGTTCAGGTTGCCGCCATGGGCTATCGAGCATAAGGACGGACGTTACTTTTACGATCAGGGGCGACTCCCGAAAGAGATTCGCGGTGGCTATTGGTGGCTTGAGATCGGCGTTCCCTACGACACGATTCACGAGGCCGAGACAATACGCCACGAACTCACCCGGCATACGCTGGGCGTGTGGGACTGGATCAAAAACAAGGATCCGAAAACCATCAAGCTGGCCGAGAACTATGCCCTTGACTGGATCGGTCAGGTGCCCGGCAAGCGTGAAAGCCGCCGCGTAATGGGCCTCTATCTGATGAACGAGTGGGACGTAATTCAATGCACGAAGCACGAGGATGAGATCGCGTTCGGCGGCTGGTTTATCGACATGCACACGCCGGGCGGCCTGCTGGCCGACAGAAGCGAACCCGCCAGCGCCGAGGGTTATTCGCAGACCAGCGAATACGCAGTGCGTTCTTACGCGGGTCCGTACGGCATTCCGTTGCGCATTCTTGTGTCACGGGACATCGACAATTTAATGATGGCCGGACGCAACGTGAGCGTAACTCACTGCGCGCTCGGCACGGTGCGTGTGATGGGAACCACCGCACTGATGGGACAGGCCGCGGGCACTGCCGCGGGCATTGCTGTTGCCAGAAACCTCACTCCGGCTGCGGTGTGCCGCCAGTCCTCCAGCGACGTGCAGCAAAGACTCTTGCGCGACGGATGCTTTTTGCCGAACGTATCCAACCAGGACCAGGCGGACAAGGCGCGAAGGGCCCATGTAACCGCGTCGAGCGATGCGTGCTTCCATGGCCTGACTCCGCAGTCCGAGGGGGCGCATGAGGGACTGAGCTACTGGCGCGATCAGGCGGTTCCCTTGCGTGAGGAACTTGAACAACGGCGCGGGCAATGGGTCGCGCTGGGCGGGCAGCAGATCGAGCGAGTCAGCTTCTGTCTCTCGAATCGAACTGCGACAACGCAATCAGTCGATGTGCACATGATGAAGGTAGAGCACATCTGGGACTATCGAGTGGAACCTGCGATGGATATTGCCAAAGAGCAACTCAGCGTTGCACCCGGCGACCAGCAGTGGGTGGAGTGGCCCATTCCCGCTGAGCTCGCTCAACCTCGCAGCGGCTACCTGCGCTTCGATCTATGCGCGAATTCGAATGTGCTGTGGCACGTGGCAGGCGCGATTGAGCCGGGCCATGTGGCAGCGTTTGAAATGGCGTCGGGCAAGATGCGCCGTTTCTCGAACGGCGTCACGATGGCCCTCTTGGTTGAGCCGCCACAGCACTGTTACGCCGCGGAGAACGTGCTGAGTGGACAGGCGCGTCCCTACAAAGGTACTAACCTTTGGCGCTCCGATCCAGCGCGGCCCCTGCCACAGTGGCTCGAGCTTCAATGGAAGGCGCCAGAGACAATAGGCGAAATTGAGTTGACGTTTCCCGGACATCTGCTCCGCGAGTACCATGCCTATGCGCCCTTCTATCGCGACCCGCAGTGTGCGCGCGACTACGAGATTGAATGCGAGTTCGGTGGCGAGTGGAAGACACTAGTGTCGATGCATGGCAACTATCAGCGCCATTGCTGTCATCGGCTCGATCAGCCAGTTGAAACGCGCCGCATCCGTATTGTCGTGCGGGCTACCAATGGCGATCCATCGGCAGCGATCTATGAAGTGCGCGCCTACTAAAACTGTGCCGGCCTTGCGATGAAGCAGAGCACATTTCGGAAATGGATGCAGTCACCTGAAAGGAAAAAGAGGATGAGAGCGAATGTATGGAACGCGCGGAGATACGGTCTGGGAGTGTTGGCAGCTACGGTGCTCTGGGCCGCCGTTGGGCAGGCGCAGTCGGCCGGCAGCTATACCATCCGCTTTGACATGCCACAGCAGGTCATCCGTGGAATCGGCGTTGAGATTCAGAGCGACAGTATCGGATCCGGTAACGCGGGAATGCCCGATGAGATAACCGCCGTGCCCCACGATCTCACGCCGGCCGAACGCGCGCGGCTCTACAAGAAGATGCTGCACGGATTTCGCTACGTACGGCTCGCCATGGGGCTTTACCTCCGCGGCACCGACGCCGAACAAAAGCACATCGTCGAGCGCTATGCGGGACAAATGGATGACCTGCGTGCGATGCAGGATGCAGCGGGAATCGAGGGATTTGATGTCGAGTACTGGTCTCCGGCGCCGAATTGGAAGCAGGGAAAAACTTACTACGGCGGCACCATCGCCGGCCGCGATCCGGCCTTCCTGAACGCCTTCTCCGATGCACTCGCAGACGACGTGCGCTATCTCAAGGCGCATGGACTTCGCGTCGCCCAATGGGGACTGCAAAACGAGCCGGGTGTCGGGCATCCGCGTTCTACGGGGCGTGAGCTCGACGACGATTCGAAACAGTCCTACGCAACCTGCTACTACTCGCCCAACGATTATGCTGCAGCCTTGAAAGCCGCGGCGCCAAAGGTGCGCGCACTTGTGCCCAATGTCGAAATCCATGCACCGAGTTGGGACGGCCCCGCCGGCGAGTTTGCGGCCGCCATCCGCCGCGATCCCGAACTCCTCAAGCAAATCAACGCATGGACATGGCACCAGATCGGCAGCGACTCAAACAAGCAGATCGAAAAGCAGCAGTGGTACATGCGCGACGCCGGTGGCAAGCCGGTTTATTCAAATGAGTTCGAATATCAGCCGTGGGATAAGCCCGGCTTCAACTCCTACTTCATGAATACCGGCCAGAGTTTCATGAACTGGATGGTCTTCGAGAACTCGCCCACGTGGTACTGGCTCCATGCGCTCAAGCCGGTCACCAACATGGAAGCTGGAACCTATGCGCTGGGCTTCTGGCGCCCCTACGGCGAACTCAAGCAGAACCTGCGCCCCGCTCTCGAGGCTGGTCACTGGGAGTTCAATCCGCAGAACTGGAATGCGATTGCGGGATTCGTCAAATATCTTCCTTGGGACTCGACGCGGTTACTGGTCGAAGAAGATACAGTGCGGCACGATCAGCGCATCCTGGTCTGGCGTGCAAAAGACGGCAGGGTCGGTATCGCGCTCTCCAATCGTGGAACTGCGGCGTTCACCTTCCATCTGCATGGCCTCCCCCATGGCACACTTCATGGTCACGGCTATACCGTTGCAGCAGTGAACCTGCCGCTCGGACAAAAACAGTGCGGCGGCGATGTCGCCATCACGGTTCAGCCGCAATCCTTTGAGTTCTGGGTGTCTGCGGCAAAAGTGTCCGCTCAATAAAGATCGCCAGCCGATTCGTTCGCTGAGCACAGCGCGCATCGGGCTTCGACCTATCCATCAGCCGTGTTGCATACCAATTTCGAATTGCCATGCTCTTTGGCGCTTTCGTATTTCACGTTCTTCCGACAGCAAGATTGCAGGCCATGACGATTTCGAAAAAGATAACAGGCTGGACCGGGCCGCGCAGGCAACTGATTTTGGTCATACTCCTCTTTCTCGTGGCGACCATCAACTATTTCGACCGGCAAAGTCTGTCCGTCGTTGCGCCGCGTCTTCAGGCGGAACTCCATATTGACGAACAGGGCTATGCGCATATTGTTGGGCTCTTCCTGCTCGCTTCTGCCATCGCATATGCCGCCGCCGGTTTCATCACCGACTGGTTGGGTACACGGCGCGCAATGGCTTTGTTTGTCGGTTGGTGGTCGCTCGCCGAGGCCGCCACCATGCTGGCCTCCAACATGTTCTCACTCGGCCTTGCGCGTTTTTGTCTCGGTCTCGGCGAACCGGGACTCTGGGTTGCAGCGCCCAAGGCAGTCGGCGAGGCCATCGGAGAGCGAAAACGCGCACTGGCCATCGGCATTTACTCCATGGGTGGCAGCGTCGGCGCGGTCGTCGCATTGCCTGCAATCGCTCTCGTCACGAGCCACCTTCCCTGGCGATCGATCTTCGTTATTGACGGAGCAGTAGGATTGCTCTGGTTGCCGCTCTGGTTTTGGGCAACGCGCAGCCCCCATTCTGCACAAGGCGAAGTCCCGGAGTCCGGCCCGGCGAACAGAGCACCTGCTCCAGGTGAGCCGATGAAAAACCTGCGTGCGGTACTGACGAGCGTATCTACATGGAAGCTTGTCGCCGCGCGCGGATTCACGGATCCAGTCTGGTATTTCTATCTTTTCTGGTTTCCGAAGTATCTGGTTTCGTCGCGCCATATGACTCTTGGCGGCCTCGCCCATTTCGCCTGGTTCGTTTATCTGGGCGGCGGAATCGGCGCGGTTACTGGAGGCCTGTTTGCCAGTCTCCTCATTCGCCGCGGCATGCGAGTCCGCATCGCCTATCGTTGGACCATGCTGGCCGCCGCATTGATATTGCCGCTCAGTCCTCTTACCGCCATCGTATCGAGCAATGTTCTTGCGGTGCTGATTGCCGCGCTCATCGCCTTTGCGCACATGAACTGGCTGGTCATCCTCACTGCCATCGTCGTCGAACTTTATCCACCGAATCAGGTAGGCACCGCGGCGGGATTGATCGCATCCGGAAGCGGCCTCGGCGGCATGTTGTCCAGTGAACTCATCGGTTACGTCGTGATGCACCAGGGCTACACGCCTCTGTTCTTTGTGATGGGCGTCCTGCACCCGATGATTCTCGTGTCTCTTTGGAGGGTGTTCGAGCAAAGAGAGGCATAGCATCAATCCATTGTTGAGCAAGCCGACAGACATCCACTTCCAGCACACAGGTAGACAGGCTGCACACCTGACTCTTTGCCATCTTCACAAGTCTTTGCTTTCTGCCAAACTTCCTGATTGGGTGAATGGAATGATGAAGATGACCGCGCGTCTCGAAAGATCTCCAGAAAGGTTAATACATTATTTTGCAGTGATTTACAGGCCTCTATCGGTGCGCGTCTGTCATTCGTGGCCAGGTTTTAGTTCACTTTGGCAGCCGTGGCCACTTTATGCTTCAATTCCGCAAAGCAACCGACCAGCATAATCC
>JARLFZ010000167.1 GCA_031296305.1 Occallatibacter sp.
AATGCTCGCCCTGCGCATCTCGTGCTTTCCCGGCAGGAAACGGCGAGGGGCTTAATTTGGATTTCTGAGGGATTGTAGCAGGACGAGACAACGAAAGACAGGAAAATAAGCGAAGAAAGAGAGAATATTTGAAACCGCTCCATTTCGAAGCCAGTTCTGCATCAAAATCAAGTAGCTGCATCAAATCATGATACGTGCATCAAATATTCACCCATGCATCAAATCGAAAAATGATGTAGGATGGGTCTATGAGAACCACGATCCAGCTGGATGACGACATTCACGATATTGCTTGGATTTATGCCCGCGCCCGGGATATTTCACTTGGGGCTGCTCTGAGCGAGCTTGTGCGGAATGGCAAAGCAGCATCGTCTCCCTCGGAGCGGGTGAGGATTGAGACTGCTCCTAACGGACTTCCTATCATTCGGTCTGGCGGTCGAAAGCTCACTCCAGAAATCGTAAAAGAGGCTCAAGAGGACGATCTTGAGTAATGCCGAATACCTTCTCGACATCAACGTCCTCGTTGCCCTGGTCGACGATTCGCACAGCCACCACAATTTGGCGACCGAGTGGTTCGACTCAATCAAGGGAAAGGACTGGGGCGTTTGCACTCTCACGGAGGCAGGTTTTTTGCGCGTCATGACGCGACCGGGAACCGGTTGCTTGAGTGTCGAACAGGCCTCGGATGTACTGGAAAGACTTACCGCGCAGCCGGGCTATCGGTTTTGGCCCCTAACCGAAAGTTGGTCGTCAACTGCGGGGCCATTCAAGGGCAGGGTCTTTGGCCACCAGCAAATCACCGATGCCTTGCTATTGGGTTTGGCAGTCAAGGAGGGCGGGATACTTGTCACATTTGACAAGGCGATTGCCCACATAGCCGGGAGGAGATTCGCCGGCAATCTTCTTGTCCTGCAATAGCGGGAAGTAGGCCGCTCAAACCGTATACGCCCCCACCCGCGTTTCCCGGCTGGTCAGCGCGTCGCACTGGCGGTCCAGAACCTCATACTCGCTGTCGTGGTCTTTGCGGAAGGCACGAAATGCCTCCTCGCTGGTCCAGCGGTCGATGGTGAGATAACTGCCTGGAACAAAAGCATCGCGGAGCAGTTCCGTGCCCTTGTAGTCGGACGATGTGCGGAATAGCTGCGCCCAGGCGCCTTCGGGCCCGTAAGCGGCCTCAAAAGCGGCCACTTTATCCTCGGCAATCTCAAACTGCCAAACCACCACAAACATGAGAAACCTCTCAGCGGTCCTACAGTTGCCGCAAATCGAAGCCCCAACTGCTAAGTGGCTCTTTCCTCAAGAAAGAGCCACCTTGCAAGATGCTTAAATGCCGCGCAATGACTGGAGAACCGCTCGAATCTTGTCTTTATCGTAGCGCAGCGGCTGCCATCCCGCGGTGACAGGCCTCCTTCCAGGGTCCAGAGGAACCCGGAACCAGTACCAAATAGTGAAACACCGTCTCTATACAAGGCGCATACTTAATAAGGCTGTACCCGTGGAGTAACCTTCCCCTTAGGTCTACTGATCGCCACTCCAGCCGTTCTGTTTGCAATTCTTTGATAGGGATTCTTGATAGGCTGCTGACGCACGGGCGGGCACCGAACACGCACCGCACATCTCTCGGTTTGGAAACCGGATGGGGACTCTGCTAGGTTCTCGCCTCCGCGCTCCGATGTACCCAACGTGGTCTGACCAACTTGAAATCACTGTTCATTGTGAGGGATCTATGAAGGCTGCTCGCTATCCTGGCATCCGCGTTACCGCCAACGGGAATCAATTGGTCTCGTACCACACCGAAACCCGCATCGCCGATGCCGGTGTGTTTTATCCCATCACGCCTTCCACCGAGGGCGGCGAACTGTTCCAGCAGGCCTATGCTGAAGGCAAACTGAATGTGTTCGGCGGCAACACGATTGCGATCGAGACGGAAGGCGAGCACGCGGCCCAGGGCGGCGCCATTGCGCACTCGGTGTGCGGCAAGCGCGTGGTTAACTTCACCTCCGGTCAGGGAGTGGTCTACGGTGTGGAGCAGTACTACCACGCGCCGGGCAAGGCCTCGACCATGGTGCTGGAAGTGGGCGCACGCGCGCTCACCAAGCACGCGCTGAATGTGCATTGCGGCCACGACGATATTTATGGAGCACTCGATACTGGCTGGATCATGCTGTTCGGTAAAGACGCGCAGCAGGCCGCCGACCAGGCCCTGATTCTGCGCCGCGTGACAGAACTTTCTCTCACCCCCGGCATGAACATCATGGACGGGTTCCTGACCACGCACCTGGAGCGCACTTTCTACAAGCACGAATCCGAGCTGATGCGCGAATATCTCGGCGCCCCGGACGACATCATTGACTGCCCCACCGAGGCGCAGCGCGTCCTGTTCGGACCCACCCGCCGCCGCGTGCCCAAGATGATGGATCTCGCCAATCCCGTCCTGCTGGGTCCCGTGCAGAACCAGGAACACTACATGCAGGGCGTGGTGGCGCGGCGCAACAACTTCGCCGAGCCGATTTTGCATTTTCTTGAAGAGGCGTTCGAGAAGTTCGCCGAGCTTACGGGCCGGCGCTACGGCCTCATCAGCGAGTACAAGACAGAAGATGCGGAGACAGTCTTCGTTTCGCTTGGTTCTGCAGCCGAAAACATCGAAGCCGCCGTCGACTATCTGCGCCAGACGCGTAGCTCCAGTGTGGGATCGATTCATGTGAACGTGATCCGTCCCTTCCCCGAGGCTGCGCTGGTAAACGCGCTCAAGGGCAAGAAAAACGTCATCATATTGGAGCGCACCGACGAAGCGCTCGCCGGCGACAATCCACTCGGCCGCGACATTCGCACCGCATTCTCGAAAGCGGTGCAGGGGACCGAAGGCCTACCCAATGTCGAGCTGGCCCAGGTTCCGCGCTTCATTGGCGGCAGCTACGGTCTCGGTTCGCGCGACTTCCGCCCCGAGCACATCATCGGCGCATTTGAATACGCAACCGCCGGCCGCAAACGCAAAGATGGCAAGAGCGCAGCCGATGGCGCGAACTTTGTGGTGCTCGGCATCGACCATCCCTACAGTGTCATCGCCGACGAAATGCCGTCGCTGCTGCCTGATGGCGCGGTGGCCGTGCGTTTCCACTCCATCGGCGGATGGGGCGCGATCACCACCGGCAAAAATCTCGGCGCCATTCTCGGCGACCTGAACGATCTGCTTTACGAGCGCGATCACGAAGTGGACGCGCTGGGCAATCCCAAAGAAGTGATTCACGTCAGCGCGAATCCGAAATACGGATCGGAAAAGAAGGGCGCGCCGACCAGTTACTTCATGGTTGCGGCCAAGGATCGCATTCGCGTCAACTGCGATTTGCGCCACGTGACGGTGGTGTTGTGCTGCGATCCCAAGGCCTTCACGCACACCAATCCGCTCGACGGCATGCAGGAGGGCGGCTGCCTGGTGTGGGAGTCGGATGTGGACGGCGAGCACGCCTGGCAGAACCTGCCCATCTGGGCGCGCAAACAGATTATCGAAAAGAAGATTCGCGTCTTCACGCTGCCCGGCTTTGAAATCGCGCGCAAGGCCACCGACCGCGCCGATCTGCAACTGCGCATGCAAGGCAATGCATTTCTCGGTGCGTTCTTCGCCGTCAGCCCCATGTTGCAGGAGTTCGGTATCACGCAGGAGCAGTTCCGCGAGGTCGTTCACAAGCAGTACGTGAAAAAGTTCGGCAAGCTCGGCGACGCCGTGGTGCAGTCGAATATGGAAGTCATGCTGCAGGGATTTGAGCGTGTAAAGGAGATCGCGATTGGCGAAATTGCCGCAGCCGACCACTCCAGCTTGCGCGGCCAGGCGTTGCTGCCAATTTTCGAGGCCGTCGACATTCCCGAATTCGCTGAAGCGGCCTGCACCACCGGCGCCGGCTGCCGTTCGCACGCTGCGCCCGCAGGTCAAGGCCCCCGCACTCCGGTTTCGAGCGTCGCCACATTCGATGCGGAGTTCCGCTCGAACTATGGTTACAATCAACCGGCCACGCCGCTCTCGGCCATGGGCGTGATTGCCGCCGCCACCGGCGACACTGCGTCCAAATACGTCGCCCGCCGCGAGACGCCGCTCTACATTCCTGAAAATTGCACGCAGTGCATGGAGTGCATTTCAGTTTGCCCGGATACAGCGCTGCCCAACTGCTCGCAGGATCTGGGGACACTTCTGAGCACAGCAGTTTCGCGTTACGTGGCCGATCCGGCGGAGCGCCGCAAGATGCTCGCGAAGCTCCCGGAAATCGAGAAGCTCACGCGCCAGCGCATGTTGGCCGATATCAAACAGGGCACGCCGCTGCCGCAGATCGTTCGCGAAGTCACCGAGACCGTCGACGGATTCTCGGCCCAGGCCAAGGCGCAATTCTTCTCGATCATCGACAAGGTGCCGATGGCCTACCAGAAGGTGAATGCCATCTTCTCGTCGCCGGAGCGCAAGGCGCCGGGATCGGGAGGCATCTTCTCAATTTTTGTGAGCGACCTGTGCAAGGGTTGTGCAGCTTGCGTCACGGCCTGCGGCGATCACCAGGCGCTGAAGATGGTGCAGGAAACGACTGAGGTGAATGCCGAGCATACTACCGGAACGGCCTTCCTCGATCTGCTGCCGGATACCTCGCAGAAGTTCCTGGGCCTCTACAACGGCGCGAATCCGGCGGACTCAAAGACCGCGACGCTGCGCAACATGCTCATGGTGCGCACCAACTACGACGCGCTGGTTGCCGGCGACGGCGCCTGCGCGGGCTGCGGCGAGAAGAGCGTGTTGCGCTCCATTGCCGCTGTCACCGAAGCGTATATGCGCCCGGTCTACCACGCCAAGAGCGATCGCTTTGTATCTAAAGCAGGCGAACTCGAAAAGAACGGCGCCGCCAGATTAGCTGCGCTGAAAGCCGCGGACGAAGAGGGCTACACGCGCCTGCGTCAGGCCATCGCTCACCTCGTCATGGGCCTGGGCGGCGAAACTTCCAGCGACACCAAGTCGCGCATTGCAGCTTACGAGAAGGAGCACGGCGAGATCACCGACGCGCAACTCGTCGAAGCAATCGCGGCAGTTTTGTTGACCGAAGCCTTCAACCACAAGAACCTGCAGCCGATCGATGGAAGACTTGCGAACGGCATGAGCGTCATGGCGATGGCTGCGCACACCGGTTGCAACACGGTGTACGGCTCGACCGCGCCCAACAATCCGCATCCATATCCGTGGATGAACTCGCTCTTCCAGGACGGCGTTACCGTGGGCTGGCTCATGGGCGAGAGCTTCATCGTCGATCATGCCCGCCGCTCAGTCATCCCCGAGCGCCTAGC
>JARLFZ010000168.1 GCA_031296305.1 Occallatibacter sp.
AGTAGAGCGCGGGTTCAAGCGCTCCGCGATCGCCCGCGGAGAGTCCGGTAACGCCTGCGCCGGTTTTGACGATGACGCCCGCAGGCTCGTGTCCCAGCACCATGGGATAGGCGTTGGGCATGCCGCCGACCTGGCCTTCGGTGTAGGCATGCAGATCGGACCCGCACACGCCGACGGATTCGACGCGGCACTGCACTTCGCCCGGTCCGGGATCCTCGATGGGCATTTCGGTGAGGCGGAAGGTGAGAGGTGCGATGAGTTCGGCGGCGCGCATGGGAAAACAATAGCAGAGAACAGAGGACAGAGATCAGAGATCAGTGGAGAAACATCATCGCCAGGTGATTCACGGCAAACGCGGCCCCGTAGGCGAGGACGAGCATGTAGAGGAACTGAACGGCGGGCCATTTCCAACTGTTGGTTTCGCGCTTGACCACCGCGATGGTCGACGTGCACTGCATGGCGAAGGCGAAGAAGATCATGAGGGCGAGTGCGCCGCCGATGGTCATGTCGTGATGCAGGGCGTTCTGCAGGCTGAAGGCCTGGGTGCCTGGATCGGCGCCGTAAAGCGTTCCCATGGTGCTCACCATGACCTCGCGCGCGAAGACGCTACAGATGAGGCCGATGCCGATCTTCCAGTTGAAGCCGAGAGGCGCGATGGCCGGCTCGATGAAGTGGCCGATGTGGCCGATGACGCTGTTGGCAAGTTGCGGAGGCGCGTAGGAACCGCCGTTGAGATGAATCGGCGGAATCTGCGCGAGCACCCAAAGCGCAAGCGACACGATGACGATGATGGTTCCCGCGTTCTTCAAGAATATGCGCGCACGATCGAGAAGGCGCAGCGCGAGCGAGTAGAGCGTGGGCATGCGGTATTGTGGCAGCTCCAGGATGAAGGGCGTGTCGCTGGACTTAAGGATGGAGCTCTTGAGCAGGCGCGCGGTGGTGAAGGCGGCGACGAATCCCGCGAGATAGAGGCCGAGCATGACGAGAGTGCGCAGGCTGATAACGCCGTGAAGGAAAAAGATGTTGGGAATGAAAGCGGCGATGAGCAGCAGATAGACGGGCAGGCGCGCCGAGCAAGTCATGAAGGGTGCCACAAGAATGGTGGCGAGGCGGTCGCGCTTGTTCTCGATGGTGCGCGTGGCCATGATGGCGGGAATGGCGCAGGCGTAAGCGGACAGCAGCGGGATGAAGGCCTTGCCATTCAAACCGATCGTCCGCATGACGCGGTCGGCGATGAGCGCGGCGCGAGCCAGATAGCCGGAGTCTTCGAGGATGCCAATGAAGAGAAAGAGCAGAAGGATCTGGGGGAGGAAAACCAGCACCGACGAAATGCCCTTCCACACGCCGTCGAGCAGAAGCGATTGCAGCCAACCCACAGGCAGAAGCGGACGGACGAGATCGGCAGCACGCGCCAGCAGGTCGCCGAAGACGTCGGAGAGCGGCTGGCCGACGGAAAAAACCACTTCGAACACGCCGAAGACTACGACGAGAAAGAGCAGCGGACCCCAGATGCGATGCAGCAAGACATTGTCGATCTTGCGCGTGTTGGCGGTCGAGAGCGGGGCCTGGTAGCCAGTGCGGCGGCTGACCTGCGCGGCCCAGTTGTGCGTGCTGGCCGCATTGCCGATGACGGGCAGTTCGACGCGCTTGGCTTGTGCGTGGCCGTTCTGCTGATTAAGAAAGCGCGGAACGGCGTCGATACCGGTACCGTTGACGGCACTGATCTGCGCCACCGGCGCATCGAGTTCGCGCGCCAGCTTGAGCACGTCGATCTTTCCGCCGCGCGACTCCATCAGGTCTGACATGTTTAGCAGCACCAGTGTGGGCAGTCCCACTGCAAGCACCGGTTGAGCGAGCATGAGTTGACGCGTCAGATGTAGTGAGTCCAAAACCAGCAAGACCGCGTCGGGCTTGGGCGTACCGGGCATGCGGCCGCGCAACACATCCACGGCGACGCGCGCGTCTTCAGAGTACGGAGTGAGCGAATAAATTCCCGGCAAATCAATGAGCGTGAGATCTTCACGGCCCACGCCGGCCATCAGCCCCTTGCGCTGCTCCACGGTGACACCGGGATAGTTCGCGACCTTCTGCCGCAGACCGGTGAGCTTGTTAAAGAGCGTGGATTTGCCGGAGTTGGGAGGACCGATGAGAAGCACCGTTTTGAAGGTGCTCCCAGACGGAGCGGCAGCGGGCGGCTTGAAAGCCGGCGTCTCACAGCAGGCGTTCATCGCGCCGCCTCAGCCAGTTCGGGTGCTTCTTCGGCGGGCGTTGCGGCGGCAGATATGCCGGTGCAGGGGCGCACGCGAATGGCCGCGGCGGTCTCGTGGCGGAGGGCGATTTCCATGCCGTCGACGCAATAAACGGTGGGGTCGCCGGCCGGGGCGCGGAGCAGGGCGTGGACGCATGCGTCAGGCACAAAGCCCATATGCATCAGGTGGTTCTGGACGGATTCAGGAAGATCGAGAGCCACCAGGATCCCGCGTTCACCCACCTTCAATTCGCTCAGCGCGCTCACGTGCCTCGCCCCCTCATGCCGCCGCCGAAAGGGCAGCAATTTTAAAATGCGACCAGAATGGTCGGATTTCAGTATACGGCGAACATGCCTTGGGCTGCAATCGTAGCTTTCGGGGATTTTTGCGTCGAACAGACCCATGAGCTGACCTCGGGAAAGGGGAAAGTGGACCGGGAATCCCCCAGCGCCTCTCTGGCCCCCTGGCGGACCCTCTGCTCACTTCATCGGAACGATGGTTCATTTGTAGCAGCGGTTATTTTGCTTGAAAGTGATCTAAATCACATCAGGCGGGGCCAATTCGGAATTTTGCCGCGTATTGAGAGGGATGGTACAAGCGAAGCATGACACCAGGCACGAGACCAAGCACGAAACCAAGCGCGAAAATCGCTGAGTTCAAAGCCTCGCTCGCGCTGGCCGAGCCGCCTGTCGAGCTTCCAGCTCCGCTTGCTGCGCTCTGGTGGGACGCCAAAGGCGACTGGGCACGCGCCCACGGAATGGTCGACGATCTCTCAACGCCCGACGCAATGGCTGTGCACGCCTACCTGCACCGCAAAGAGGATGTGGAGTGGAACGCCGATTACTGGTACAGCCGCGCCGGGCGTAAATTCCACCGGCCCACGCTCGAGGCGGAGTGGCAGGCGCTGGTGGAGGGGCTGCTTTAAAGGGAAGGGCTGCGCGTTATTTGTTCCTCTGCAGCCAGTGCAGGTATTCGGGCAGCGAGTGCAATTCGTCCACGTGATCGGGCGCGGAGTTTCCCGCAAACCCAATCACGGTAAGCCCGCCTGCGCTCACCCGGCTCAACATCTGCGTGCCCATGGGGCCAAAACGCGCCACCGGGTGTGGCTTGAGCTCCCATTCGTGCAGAAGCCAGTCGGCGGTTTCCGTGGTGCTGGCAAAAGTGCCGGGAAAAATCTCTGAGTGAGTAATGATGAGCCGTTTCTTTCTCGCCCGTGCATCTTGGCCGAAGTGAAGCCAAACCTCCAGATTGCTCGCGTCGATATCGGACTCAAGCGGCCCCGGCGTGTCATGCGTGTAGCCGGTGTGCACGCCGTCGATGCAGAGCACGCGATTGATGCGGTCGTAAGAAGCGGGGTCGAGCAGGATCTGGCGCAGCGCGCCGCATCCGGCGCTCCAGCCGCCCAGCGCGATCTGGCTGAAGTGCATGTGGCTTGCCGATTCAGCCGCGGCGATCAGCGAGAGAAATCGCGTTGGATCCTTGAAGAGCGCGACGTACGACCCGGAGCCAGCGCCGGCCTGCACGCGCACAACGGCCATTTGGCGTTGTTGGCTGGCGGCCAATTCCGGCAGCCAGTCTCCTCCGTGGAAGAAGAAAAGCAGCGTGGCGGGCCGGTTGGGTCGCAGACCTTGCGGCACAAAAAGCGTGCCCAACGGCAGGGCATAACGGTCACCCGGCGGCGAAGTCTCGGTGAGCCGCGGATGGGTACGCGTATGCTCCACCATCGGCGAGGGATTCTGCGCTGCGGCGGTCGGCGCCTGCGGAGCAGCAGGCTTTGCTGTGGCGGGAGCCTGCGCGAGCAGTGCCGGCGGCGCGATCGCCAGAGCGAGACAGACGATCGAACAATAGGAGATGGTGCGTGAAATGCTCCGCATAGGGTTTGCGTTCTCCGATGGAAGGATGGAGGCCCTCGCCCGTGAGCCAATGCTTCAGTCAGCGCGCGGCAGATTCATCTTACGGGATGCCACACGCATGGGTGTAGAATCCTCTGTTTGACGTGAGGAGCGCGAAAGAGGCGGGCCATGCAATATCGCAAGTTTGGAAAGCTGGATTGGAAGGCGTCGGCACTGGGCTTTGGCTGCATGCGGTTCCCGTGTGCGGATGGGAAGCGCGGCAGCGCGAACATCGATGAAGCAGAAGCGATTCGTATGCTGCGGCGCGCCATCGACGAAGGCGTGAATTACGTCGACACCGCATACCCCTATCACGATGGCAAGAGCGAGATCGTGGTCGGCAGGGCGCTCAAGGACGGGTATCGCGAAAAGGTTCGGCTCGCGACCAAGCTGCCCACGTGGATGGTGCAGAAGCCGTCGGACTTCGACCGGTTTTTGGATGAGCAGCTCACAAAGCTCCAGACCGGCTATATCGATTTTTACCTGATTCATTCGCTGAACAAGTCCTGGTGGAGCAACATTGTTCTGCGGCACGACCTGCTCGGCGAGGCAGAGCGCGCGTTGGCCGACGGGCGCATCGGGCATCTGGGTTTTTCGTTCCACGACAACTACGAGTGCTTTGCAGAGATCGTGAACGCGAGCGACCTGTGGACCTTCTGCCAGATCCAATACAACTACATGGATACCGAGAACCAGGCGGGCACGCGCGGGATCAGACTGGCCGCGGAAAAGGGGCTTGCGGTGGTGGTGATGGAGCCGCTGATGGGCGGACGGCTGGCCGATCCTCCGCCGGCTATCGCCGAAATCATGGCCACCGATCCCGCGCGACGGAGCCCGGCAGAACTTGCGTTTGACTGGGTCTGGGATCAGCCTGAGGTCTCCGTAGTGCTGAGCGGTATGAGCACGATGGACCAAGTCGCGGAGAACCTGCGCTTTGCCGATGCGGCGCGTGTGGGCAAACTCGGCCCGGCGGACCAGGAACTGATCGCGCGGGTGCGAGAACAATACAAAGCACGGGTCACGATTCCGTGCACGCAATGCGACTACTGCATGCCGTGCCCTAACGGCGTGAACATCCCGGTCAACTTCGATATCTTCAACTACGCCCACACCTACGACGATCTGGGCGCGGCACAGTTCCGCTACAAATT
>JARLFZ010000169.1 GCA_031296305.1 Occallatibacter sp.
GCATCTTTCTCTTCCGGTCCTTTCTCCGCAGTCCGCGCGATACGCCTCATCCGCGCGATGCGCTTCATTGTTGGCCCGTCCAATTGCCTTTGGCTTAATTCCTCACCGGCGATTTCGAGGGCTTCGGGCTTGTAATCCTGCGAGTGAACATTCAAAAGCAGGTAAAGCTCCTCGGTCGTTTTGTCTCGCATCGTTCTCTTCAAGTCTTCTTGTGAGGGCATATTGTCGCCCCTCCGATGCTGGAGAGCGGATGCACTAAATATAGCGCAAAGGCTAATCCGATCATGGACGCATGGCAAGGGACATCTGCACGGCGACGGGCGAGCGAATCAGGAAGCTGCGCCGCGCCCGGAACTGGCGGCAGATCGACCTTGCCGAGCAGTCCGGCGTCCATGAGGTTCACATCTCAGATTTGGAGCGCGGTACACGTGAGCCGGGGCTGCGCACCCTCAGCAAAATCGCCTCTGCCCTCAATACAACGCTCTCGGAACTGCTGAAGGGATTGTAGCGCCACCCGGCCCGCGTGAATCGTCAAAGGGCTTTAGGGTGCGTCACCGGCATATACGCCTGTGCTGCCAGAGAGCCGATTCGGGTCTTTAGTCTGCCTTGTTTACTAAGTAATAAAGTCCATGTCTGGACTGGTGGTAGCAAGGCGTCTCAGTCTTCCAGCAGCCAACGAAGCACTTTCGCCAGGGTCCGACCCCGCAACTCGTCGCCGCGCTCGACCCTGCGGTAAGTCTCAAGCGGCAATCCGATTTCGTCAGCCATGCCGCGCAAGGTCATCTTCTCCAAAATGCGCCATGCCCTCAATAGGTCCCCGATTCTCATGGCGCTAGAGTACCGCACTTGTCAGTTTGCCGGGCGTGGCCTGACGGTGACAGAGCGCGAACCGCCGTGGAATCCGCTCCACCCTTCCCGAGTTACCACCACCATGATGAATGCGCGGTTTTCTTCGGCCCTGCGAATTCGGGAAAAGGCGTCACAGCCTGCGGTGCGATCCTATCCCGGACAACTAACTCGCTTCGAGTGGGAGTGAGCACGGCGAAAGGATGCCATAGCCTCAGGTAAGAAACTCAAATTTAGCACAAGCACAGCGCGATACGGCCCGGCGCGTCGGCTGAAATCGTACCGGGGAAAATACCAAGGACCCTTGGCAGTCCACCGCAGTTTTCAGAAGTAGTGGCAAGGGGCGCGGAACCCGCATAAACACAGGGTTCCGAGCAATTCAGAGTCACCCGAAGAAATCAGCAGAAATTGGCTGTCTTGCAACTCTTAACCGACAGGTTGTAGGTTCGATTCCTACCGCGTCCACCAGCATTGCATGCAGCAGACCATTGCATGGAGCAGATGCTCGCTCATCGCTCGCTCCGGCCTTGCTTCCACTCATTGAAGATTCCCTTATCCGCTGTCCGGCACTGCCGGCTCAGGTGTTTCGCATCACTGCAAGTCCCGCCTGATTGCGTTAGCCATGAGACATGGTGGTGTGTCCACGGCCGCCGCGAAGGCGCCTCGGAGCTAACTGCAATCGTTTGAGCCGCTTCACCGCAAGCCGCCCAATTGTCTTTCCTCCCCGGCCCGATTTTCGCGGCCAAAAACCCCACGCCGGAGCTTGCCGATGACAGACCTGCGCGACCGCAGCCGGCGAAACTTCCTCACGCGCTGCATTACGGGTGCCGCGGCCATCGGAGTTGCGAGTTTGCACGCGGCAGGCGAGACGCAGGCGCCTGCCGCAAAGTCCCGCGTGGTTGTGGCCCGCGATCCCTTGCTGCGCACCTCAGGTTCGACAATCGATGCGCGCCGGCTCGAGACCCTCCTCGACCGCACCATGCAGTCTCTCTTCAACCTTGCGGCCACGCACGAAAACAGCATTGCCGCATGGCGGCGCATCGCGGGCGCGGGCGATAGCGTGAGCCTGAAGGTGAACACGCTGGGGGGACGCGGCATTTCAACGAATGTCGATCTCGTTGCCGCGGTGTGCGAGCGCTTGCAGCAGGCGGGCGTGGCAGCGCGCAACATCATTGTGTGGGATCGCGACACCGAAGAGATGGAACGCGCCGGTTTTCGCATCGCCATCGCGGGCGATCGCGTGCAGTGCTACGGCACCGATCGCGTGGGCTACGAAGAAGACCTCTCCGCGTGGGGCAGCGTGGGTAGCCGATTTTCAAAGATCCTTACGCGCTCATCGACTGTGCTCATTAATCTGCCGGTGCTCAAGGACCACGACGGCGCAGGCGTCACCATCGCGCTCAAAAACATGTACGGCACGATCCACAATCCCAACAAATACCACCCCAACGGCTGCGATCCTTACGTGGCCGACCTGAACATGCTGCCCGATATTCGTTCGCGCATGAAGCTCACGATCTGCGACGCGACCACCGCAATGTACGAAGGCGGCCCAGCATTCAAGCCGGAACATAGTTGGAAATTGAATGGCCTGCTCGTTTCTCAAGATGCCGTCGCGCTCGATTTCACCGGCTGGCAACTGATCGAGCGCAAGCGCGCGGAGATGGGCCTCAAGACGCTCGAAGCCGAGCAGCGCGCGCCGCGCTACATTTCCACCGCGGCCGACAGCGAACACGGCCTCGGCCATTGCGATCCCGCGCGTATCGCGGTGGTCGAGATTCAAGGAGGTGCATCATGAACTGCGCATTGGTTCCAGCGGAAGGCGCCGCGTGCATGGCTTTAGACCGGCGCTCGTTTCTCATGTGCGCGCTGGCCTCAGGGGCGTCGTTGGGCGCCGGCGAATTTGCCGCGCCTGCTGCGGCCGCTCCCTTAACCGCGGGCGCGCAAGCGCAGAACGACGCGCAATTCACCGTTGAGGCGAAGTTCTACGAGAAGCTGCCCAACCGCAAAATCAAATGCAAGCTCTGCCCGCGCGAGTGCGTGGTGGGCGACAAGGAGCGCGGCTACTGCGGCGTGCGCGAAAATCACGACGGCGTCTATTACACGCTGGTTCATTCGCGAGTCTGCGCCGCCCACATCGATCCCGTCGAAAAGAAGCCGCTCTTCCACTACCTGCCCGGCACCAACGCCTTCTCGATTGCGACTGCGGGATGCAACGTGAACTGCAAGTTCTGTCAGAACTGGGATATCTCGCAGTCCCGCCCCGAAGAGGTTCCCGCGCAGTATATTTCGCCGCACCAGGCAGCCGACATCGCGCGCAAGTACGGCTGCCCCACCATTGCCTTCACTTATAGCGAGCCGGTAGTTTTTGCCGAATACCTCATGGACACCGCCGACGCCGCACACGAGGCGGGCGTGCGCAGCATCGTAGTCTCGAACGGCTACATGCAGCACGACTCGCTCGAGCAGGCATACGGCAAGATGGATGCGGTGAAGATCGATCTCAAAGCCTTCACCGAGTCCTACTACGCGAAGGTCGTCACCGGGCAGTTGAAGCCGGTGCTGGATTCGCTCGTGACCCTGCGCAAGATGGGCAAGTGGCTGGAGATCGTCTATCTTGTTCTGCCCACTCTCAACGACGATGACGCAGAATTCCGCGGCCTCGCCGCATGGATCAAGACGAATCTCGGCCCCGATGTTCCGCTACACTTTACGCAGTTTCATCCCGAGTATCTGCTCAAGAACCTTCCCATCACGCCGGTAGCCACACTGGAGCGGGCCAAGGTAATTGCCGACGCCGAAGGCCTGCACTTCGTCTACATCGGCAACGTGCCCGGCCATCCCGCGCAGAACACCTATTGCCCGCAGTGCCGCAAAATGCTGGTGGAGCGCGTCGGATTTACGGCCAGCCAAATGCTGATCCGCGAGGATTCGACCTGCCCGAATTGCCACCACAGCATCCCCGGAATCTGGCACGCTTGATAGTGCGTGAGGAGGTCCTGACCGATGAAGTTTAGAAGGAGTTCCACCATGGCTTGGTTAATATCGCAATGCATTGCGCTCGCGGTCACCGTGCCCATCCTGCACGTGCGCGCGGCAGAGGGCGCAAGCGAGCCGAAAGTTAGGCCGGCCGCCGTCGCCGGCAGTTTCTATCCCGCCGATCCGCAGGAGCTTTCGAAGATGATCGACGCCATGCTGGCCAAGGCCGCGCCGCCACCGGTGGATGGCACGATCATCGCCGCGGCGGCTCCGCATGCCGGCTATCCATACTCAGGCCCCGTGGCCGCCTGGACCTACGCCGCAATCGCAGCCCAAGTAAAAGCGGGCCACAAGTATTCGCGCATAGTATTGATCGCGCCCTCGCACTACGTGGGCTTCGACTTCACTTCGTTGTACGACGGCGACGCCTACACCACGCCGCTCGGGCAAGTTCCCGTCGATAAGGAATTCGCGCGGCGGTTAGCGAAGATGAGCTCGACCATGCAGCTCTCGGATAAGGGCCACCAAGCTACTGCCGATGCACCGGAGCATTCCGTCGAAGTGCAATTGCCGTGGCTGCAAAAGGTCCTGGGCAACTTTGAGCTGGTGCCGATTGTGATGGGCGACCAGAGTTACGAGAGCAGCCGCGCGTTGGGTGTGGCGCTGGCCAGGATGCTGCGCGACGATCACGACACGCTGGTGCTCGCCAGTTCCGATCTCTCGCACTACCACCCCTACGCCGACGCCGAGAGCATCGACCACAAGACGCTGCACGCGCTGGAGGCATACGACTACTACAGCATGTCACGCAACTTCCAATATCGCGGCCCTCGCGAGCCAGGGATCTGGGAAGCGTGCGGCGGCGCGCCCATCGTGGCCACCATGATCTATGCCGAGCGCATGGGCGCGAACAAGGCGGAGGTGCTCAAGTACGCCAACTCCGGCGACATTACCGGCGACAAGTCACGCGTGGTCGGCTACAGCGCCGATGTTTTTGTGAAGTCAGCGCAAGGCGCCGATGCTGCGCCGCCCTTCTCGCTGACGGACCAGGAAAAGGCTGAGTTGCTGACGCTGGCCCGCAAATCGGTCGAGTACATGATCGCAAAGAGCGAACCGTACGCGCCCACTGCGCCGGCGAGCGAGACACTCAATCGCGAGTACGGCGCCTTCACCACGCTCACTGAGGGTGGAGCGCTGCGCGGCTGCATCGGCTACACCGCGCCCATCAAGCCGCTCTATATGACGGTGCGCGATACGGCCACGCTGGCGGCCCTACGCGATCCGCGTTTTGCGCCGGTGACCGCTGCGGAGCTGCCCAAGCTCGCCTACGAGATCTCTGTGCTTTCGCCGCTGCGCCGCGTGACCGATGTGGAGCAGATCAAAGTTGGCCGCGACGGGCTGATCATGAAGAACGGCAGCTACGAAGGCTTGCTCCTGCCGCAGGTTCCCGTGGAGCA
>JARLFZ010000170.1 GCA_031296305.1 Occallatibacter sp.
CAAAGAAGACCGCAAAGAAGAAGTCGAAGAAGTAGTCTCGGCGCCTCCTGTGCAGTAGCCCTTGGCGCCGGGCTCGACGTGTCGCATGCGGAAGGCCGTCTTGCCGCCTCGCGCCACAAGAATAAAGAGGCCCGGTTCATCATCGCCGGGCCTTTTCTTATGCGCGGTCCGTGAGACTCTATGGCAGGGCCGCCAGCACGTCTGAGGCGGCGGTGGCTGGCGTCACCTTGACCCACACCTTGGCGATCTTGCCCTGGGGATCGATGAGGAAGGTGTTGCGCTGCGCGATCGTCATGGGGCCAAACGCGCCCAGCGAGCCATACGCGCTCACTACTTTGTGATCAGGGTCCGCGAGCAGATGGAAGGTCAGGCTGTCTTTGGTGCAGAACTGCTTGTGACTGTCGACCGTGTCCACGCTCACGCCCAGAATCACAGCATTCTTGGCATCGAACTGCGGCAGCGCGTCCTGGAACTTGTGCGCCTCGATGGTGCAGCCGGTGGTCATGTCCTTGGGATAGAAGTAGAGCACCACCCACTTGCCGCGGTATTGATCGAGCGAGATGGGTGAGCCGTCCTGCGAGGGCAGGGTGAAGGTGGGCGCTTCCTGGCCCACGGCAGGCATGGGTTCATCGGCCGCGCGGGCCTTGAAAAGGGGTATCGCGGACACGACGGCGACAATCGCCACGACGAGCGAGAGAAGAAGATACTTATTCACGAGAAACCTCCTAAGGGCAGGAACCAGGGACTAAGGGACTTAGGGACTAGGGAACTTGCAACAGCAAGAGCTGGCGTCAGCGGCAATCGGCGAATGACCACCGTTCACTATTCACTTTCTCACCGACCACTGACCCCTGACAACTGTACTACCGCCGCGCCGCCACAATGGCAATGCCTGCTTTGCTGGCGCGCTCCAGCACGGCATCGTGGTCGAACAGCAAAGTCTTTCCGGCTTCGATCGAGAGGCAACTCGCTCCGGCGCGGAGCATGGTTTCTATCGTCGACGGCCCGATCACCGGCACGTCGAACCTCATGTCCTGATTGGGTTTAGCGACTTTGACAACGGTCAGGCGGCGTTCCAGAGTGGAGGCTTCGGCTTCGAGGGTCCGCATGAGCCGCCCCGCCCGTTCGATGGTGGCGTCGGTGCCTTCCATGGCTTCAACGGCCACGCAGGCTTGCGCCGCAACCACCACGGTTTGCCCGATGTCGAACCCGGCCAGCGCCCCTGCCACGCCCAGGCCGTATTCGATATTTTTGCACTCGTCCTCATCCGGCGCGCGCTCGGTCAGCACGCCCTCTTCGGCCAGCAGCGGCTCCAGAAATGCCGTCGAATTGATCAACTCGATGCCTTCATCGCCGAGCACCTTGGCCACAGCGCCCAATAACGCATCAGTCGAGCGCGTGCGCAGATTCAGGAGCAGCTTGGCCAGCCGCCAATCGGGCCGGATGCTGCTAAAAATTTGCTTGTGCTTTACCTGGCCCGCCATCACAGCCTTCGTGACTCCCTCTTTCTTGAAAGTCTCGATCAGCCGCGAAAGTTCGCCCAGCGAAAGCCAGTGCACGGTGATGCCTGTGTCCGCCTCGGCGCGGCGGTCGATCTCCGGATCGGTCTCTTCCTTGATGGCCGCGACGACGACCGAGAGCCCTTCGGCCCGCGCAGCATCGAGCAGCAGAAAAGGGAAGCGGCCATTGCCCGCGATGAGGCCGAGTTTCATGGTCACTTGATCACTCCGCGCTCGCTGCGCTCGATGAACTCGACCAGCAGGGCCACGTCTTCCCCTTCCAGTGCGCGCATTTTTTCGAGCGCCTGGGTGGTGTTCAGCTTGGCTGCGAGCAAATACCGGTAAGCCTTCTGTAGCCGCCGCAGCCGCTCCGGCGAAAAGCCCTTCCGCTCCAATCCGATTTTATTAATCCCGAAGGCCTTATTCTCGCGCCGCGCCGAGGTGAGCGAAAATGGCAGGACATCTTGAGTCACAATGGTGCCACCGCCAATAAATGCATGCGCGCCCAGCACGCAGTGCTGGTGCACCGGGCAAAACGCGCCCAGCGTCACATCGTCTTCAATCGTGACGTGGCCGGCCAGCGTGGCGGAGTTCGCCAGAATGCAGCGGCTACCTACCTGGCTGTCGTGACCCACGTGCGCGTAGGCCATCAGCAGATTGCCCGAGCCAAGCCGCGTAATGCCGCCTCCGCCCGCCGTTCCGCGACTGATGGTAACGCACTCGCGGATGGTGTTGCCGTCGCCGATCACGGTCTCGGTGGGTTCGCCCTTGTACTTCAGATCCTGCGGTGGCACGCCGATGGAGCAAAACGGGTAGAAGGTGTTATGCGCCCCGATGCGAGTGCGGCCGTCGATCACTACATGCGAAA
The DNA here is from genome assembly GCA_031296305.1 of Occallatibacter sp. Classification (GTDB taxonomy): domain Bacteria; phylum Acidobacteriota; class Terriglobia; order Terriglobales; family Acidobacteriaceae; genus Telmatobacter. Next base: position 2,368 of record JARLFZ010000170.1, read on the forward strand.
TGAGCGTGCACTCCTCGCCCAGTTCCACCTCCGGCCCAATGGTGCAGTAAGGCCCGATCGTGCACGACGACGGGATTCGCGCGCCTACTGCGATCACCGCGCTGGGATGGATGCTCACACTGACTCCGATGTTGGGGCCGCGGCGCTTGCGGGGGCTGCCTCAGACGAACCCACTTCCGCCTTCGATTCTGGTGCGCGTGGCACGATCATGCAGGTCAGCGTGGCCTCGCAGGCCAGCTTGCCGTCGACGTATGCCTTGCCTGCCATCTTGCCCGCGCGCGAGCGGAAGCTCACCACTTCCACTTCAATGCGAAGCTGATCGCCCGGCGTCACCGAGCGGCGGAACTTGGCGCCGTCGATGCCAGTGAAGACAGCCAGCTTCGAGTGCCGGTCCTCCATCTCCGACAGCATCAACACCGCCCCCGCCTGCGCCATCGCCTCAACAATCAGTACGCCGGGCATGAGCGGGTGGCCGGGGAAGTGGCCCTGGAAAAACGGCTCGTTCATGGTCACGTTCTTGATGGCGACCACGCGCTTGGCGCGCTCGAACTCAACAATGCGGTCGATCAGCAAAAAAGGGTAGCGGTGGGGCAGGAAATCCATGATTTCCTGAATGGTGAACGTCATTCTGCGACTCCTAGGGAACCGTTCTTTGGGCTGCTTAGTGCTCGTTGGGATTATAAATAAACGCGCGTCGCAATTTCCGGGAGCTGCGGCCCGCCCCGTGCGCCGGACGCGTTCATTCTTCGCTGCCTATCGTGTCAATTGGGTTATAGTATCGCTAACCGCACTCCCCGTCCCCCGCAATCGATCGGACAAACCCATGGCGCACGACGTTTTCATCAGTCATTCCGCGAAGGATAAAGTCACCGCCGACGCGGTCTGCGCCATGCTGGAGTCGAACGGCATCCGCTGCTGGATCGCTCCGCGCGACGTGATCCCCAGCATGGAGTGGGGCGAGGCCATAATCGACGCCATCGAGCAGTGCCGGATCATGGTGCTGGTGTTTACGGCCAACGCCAACGCCTCGCCGCAGATTCGCAGAGAAGTGGAGCGGGCCGTCAATCGCGGCGTCGCCATTCTGCCGTTGCGCATGGAGGACGTGCTTCCCGGCAAATCTCTCGAGTATTTCATCGGCAACGTGCATTGGCTCGATGCTTTGACGCCGCCGGTCGAGGCGCATCTCAAGAATCTCGCCGGAACGATTAGGATTCTTCTGGCGCGCAATGAGCAGGGCGCCCCAACAACGCTGCCGCAGGAGGAAAGACCAGCGGCACGCGGCGGTCACCACACGGTGGAAACAACTCCGGGAAATGCGGGCGTGCGCGAAACCGCGCCGGCCCCGCGGCCTTTTTGGAGCACGCAGTCATGGACGTGGGCAGGAGGCGCCGTTGCGGCTCTGCTGGTTGCAGTCTTCGTTGGCGTGCATTTCACTTCGGGCCCGGCCCCGGCGGGATCGCCGCCGCCGCAGAGCAACCCCGGCACAATCGTGCCCGGCGGGATAATTCCCGCAGCGCCGGCGTCCTCACCTCCGCCCGTTCCGCACAACCCGGGCTCGCTGCGAGATACGATGGGCGCCATCCAAAAGGAACTGGGAAGCATCGGCACCGTGAGCTTTACGCGCTTTGTCCAGAACCAGACCGGCAGCGGCGCCTTGCAAAAGGCCTTTGTCGAGCAATTCAGCAACGTGGCCGCCGACCCGGGCCAATGTCGCGTCTCATACCACTGGAAGATGTGGCAGAACGGTGTGGTCACGCTGGACAAAGACGCCTGGTTTCTTCTGCCATCCGTGACGAGCGTCGTCGTCGAGCCGGAGAGCCAGTTATTGACCGAGGGGAACGTTGCACAAGGCCATCCGGAGCTCGTCGTCACCTCGACCACCCCGCAAGTGACGGCGGTCGTAGTACGCCGGCCCTCCGTTTACAACGCGTTTCCATTCACCAACATTGACGCGGCGAAGCGTTTCTCCAGCGATGTGAAGCAGGCCGTCAAATTATGCGGCGGTCACTCTGCGGACTGATCGGCACGCAAACCAACTGCGCCGCTACTTCTTCAACTTGCGCGCCTCGGCGTCCGGATCCCAGAAATCCGCGGGCAGATTCTGGTTGTAGGTCACGTGCGTTAGGTAGAACTGGCGAACCGTGTCGCCATTCTTGAGCCGCGTTACGGTGAACGGGGTAGGGAAGCCGTCGATGACGTGATAGTCGTCGTATTCCTCGGTTTCGACGTTCTTATCGTGGTAGGTGGGATCGCGCCACTCGAAGGTGCGTGCGAGCGGCAGATGCGTTTGCTCGTCCATGAGGATAGTGATGGCATCGTTCTGGGGCGAAATCATCGTCACCTGTTGGGCCAGGTGCCGCTCGGACATTCGTTCACCCTCGTAGAGCAGAATGGTATTCGGATCTTTGAGCCACACTCTCATTGCCAGCTCGATGGAGTGGTCGCGCCGCCGCAGAAAGTCGTCCACAGTATTCTTGTCGAGAGGCTTCTTGCCGCGGTAGGTCACTTCCCAGCCCTGCCGGCCCACAAAAAACTCCACCACGTCGCGGTGCTTGGTCACCTCAATGCGATCATGGTCCGGCCACTCGTGGAATTCGAACAGTTCCTCGGTTCCCAGGTCGGGATTGCCCTGGAAAAAAGCGGCGATGTGCCCCTGCTGCATCTCATTTTTCATGTCGAGCCACGCCTGCCCGCCCAGCGCCTTCACCATGGCGTCCAGCGCCTGTCGCGCCTGTCGCGCGTTTTTCTGCGCCGCGTCGTCGGTC
>JARLFZ010000171.1 GCA_031296305.1 Occallatibacter sp.
CTACCCGCGCCGCATTTGCCACCGAGCAGCCCGAGCACACAGAGGAAGAGATCGTTCCGAAGGTCGCCGCGCACACCATGGCCGACCTCATCAATCATTGCCTGCGCGACGAGATGCGCCGCGACGAGCGCATCGTGATCTACGGCGAAGACGTGGCCGACGCCAGCCGCAACGAAGCTCTCAACGAAGTGAAGGGAAAAGGCGGCGTCTTCAAGCTCACCGCCGGCCTGCAAACCGAGTTCGGCTCGGAGCGCGTTTTCAACTCACCGCTGGCCGAAGCCAACATCGTCGGCCGGGCCGTGGGCTACGCGCTGCGCGGCATGAAGCCGGTAGTAGAAATTCAATTCTTTGATTACATTTGGCCCGCCATGCACCAGATTCACAACGAGTTATCTCTGCTGCGCTGGCGCTCAAACGGGACCTGGAGCGCGCCCGCCGTCGTCCGCGTGCCCATCGGCGGCTACCTCACCGGCGGAGCCATTTACCACTCTCAATCCGGCGAAAGTATCTTCACCCACACTCCCGGCCTCCGCGTGGTGTTTCCCTCTAACGCCCTCGACGCCAATGGCCTTTTGCGCACCGCCATCCGCTGCGACGACCCCGTCCTCTTTCTCGAACACAAGCGCCTCTACCGCGAAACCTATGGCCGCGCAGCCTATCCTGGACCGGATTTCGCCATCCCCTTCGGCAAGGCGAAAATCGTTCGCCCCGGCACTCACCTCACCCTGGTCACGTATGGCGCACTGGTGCCACGCGCCCTCCAGGCCGCGCAACAAGCCGAGCGCCTGCACGGCATCGACGTCGAGATTCTCGATCTGCGCACCCTCAATCCCTACGACTGGGAAGCAATTGCCAATTCGGTCCGCAAAACCAACCGCGTCATCGTAGCGCACGAGGACATGCTGAGCTGGGGTTACGGCGCAGAACTCGCCGCCCGTATCGCCGACGAACTCTTCGACGATCTCGACGCCCCCGTGCGTCGCATCGGCTCCATGGACACCTTCGTCGCCTACCAGCCCAAGCTCGAAGACGCAATTCTTCCCCAGCCCGAAACCATCCTGAAAGCGATTGTGGATCTGAAGCGGTACTGATCGCGGACCGGAAGCGGGTATCTCACACACCGCCGAAAACCGTACCGCCGGTCTCCAGACCGGCTGTACTGAGGGCCTCCTGGCCCTCAGAGACCTTACCCTACCTCGAATTGGGTGGGATCGCACGAACCTCAAATCACTGGTCTTGTATCAGGGCGCGGCTTTCAGCCGCGCGGAAAAAAGCCTTGAAACGAACGGGGCTTTAGCCCTGCGTGCTGTCCTCTCGTGGTGAACCGCGAATTCGGCCCTTTCCGCAGCCGCTATTGACCGGCGTGGCCGCTTTTAACGAGCCGCCAGCAGCGCATCCACAGCCTCAGCCAGCGAAGCGAAGCGCAAATCCGCCAACTCCGCGCCCGCCCTGCCATCCCTCGCATCGACAAGAATCGTCTTCATCCCCACCCGCCGGCCAAACTCAACATCCGAAGGCGAGTCCCCAATCATCACGCTCGTTGCGGCCGTAATCTCATGAAAACGCGCCACCGCCTGTTCAAAAAGCCCAGTCAACGGCTTGCGGCAATTGCATTCGTCCGTCTCATGCGGGCAAATAAAAAAAGCGTCAATGCGCGCGCCCTCGCGTCCCAGCAGCCGCTGAAACTGCGCGTGCATCGCCTCCAAATCCGCCGCTGTATAAAGCCCCTTCGCAATGCCGCGCTGATTCGACACCACCACCACGCGCAGCCCCGCCTCATTCAGCCGCCGCAGAGCCTCCGACACACCGGGCAGCACGCGAAACTCCTCCCAGCGCGTCACGTACCGGTGCTCCGGCATCTTCTCGTTCAAAATGCCGTCGCGGTCCAGAAACACCGTGCGCAGGTCCGCGGCCCATGCCAAATTTGCAGTGCTGATCACATCGCCATCATAGCAACGCGCGGGGCCAGTTCCGCCAGAGAGACCGTGACCCGAGCCATCTTTCCGGGCCATCCCGGATACAATACGGGGATGGACTTTCGCAACCCTTTTGAGCGCAATTCCGGGCCCCTGCTGCGCAGCGACCTGCGCCAGGCAGGCCCTCCGGCATGAAGAACGTTCTGCGCCTGTTGCGCTATGGGCTGCCGTATACGCTCGAATGGCTGCCCGGGGTCATGTTGTCCGCGCTGGTGGGCGCACTGGACGCCTTCCGCATCCTGCTGTTGCAGCCCATCTTCGATCGTGTGCTCGCGCCCAGCGCGCCGGAGGGCCCCATCATGCTGGGCCTTGCCAAATCAAATTGGCACTTCGATCTGCGCTCCCTCGTTCCTCACTTTCTGCATCTGCACAACGCATGGACCGTAGTCGCCTTTGCTTTGGTCGTGACCACTGTTCTGAAAGGCCTTTGCGACTATCTGGGAAACTATCTCGTAAATTACGCCGGCTTCGGCACCATTACGGATTTGCGCAATCATCTCTACGAGGCTACGCTGCGCCGCTCTTCAAGCTTCTTTCACAAGCACCCCACCGGCACCATCCTCTCCACTCTGATTAATGACGTAGACCGCGTGCAGACATCGCTCAGTTCGGTGTTGGGCGATTTCCTGCAGCAGTTCTTCACTTTTGTCGTGGCCATGGCGTTCGTCATTCACCTCGGTGGCAAGTTAAGTTGGGTGCTGCTTCTCTTTATTCCCGTGGTCATCACCTCCGTGCGCAAGATCGGCCGCGAGGTCCGCACCCGCACCCGCACCGGTCAGGACAAGCTCGCTGAGGTCCAGAACATTCTGCACGAGACAATGACCGGCAACCGCATCGTGAAGGCGTTCAACACCGAGCTGTGGGAGATTCTGCGCTTCAAGAACGCAGCCAAGCGGCTGTTCCGCGCGAACCTGCGCAGCGTGCGGGTCCAGTCCATCAGTTCGCCGCTGATGGATACTGTGGGCGCCATCGCCATGGCGATGTTGCTCTGGATCGGCCGCGACCTGATCAAAACCGGCTACATGACCATCGGCGCGTTCGGCGCCTTTATTTTTCTGCTCTTCAAACTCTACGACCCTCTGCGCCGCTTTGCGTTTTTCTACAACAGCTTTCAGCAGGCCCTGGGCGCTTCCACATCCATCTTCGCCTTCCTCGACACAGAGGACGATGTGAAAGAGCGTCCCCACGCCTCCACCTTCACGCACTTCCGCCAGTCCATCAAGTTTGAGAACGTAGGATTCTCCTACTCGACGGACGAGGGCGAGCACCAGATTCTTCATAATGTCGACCTCGAGGTAAACGCCGGCGAAGTGCTCGCCCTGGTCGGGCCCAGCGGCGCAGGCAAATCCACGCTGGTCAATCTCATTCCGCGCTTCTTCGATGTCACTTCCGGACGCATTCTCATCGACGGCCACGACGTCCGCGAATTGACCCTGTCTTCCCTGCGGCGTCAGGTGGCGCAGGTCACGCAGGAGACCATCCTCTTCAACGACACAGTCCACAACAACATCGCTTACGGCAAGCCAGACACGAAGGCTTCGCTCGTGGAGCAGGCCGCGCAGAACGCCCTGGCGCATGATTTTATCTTGAGAATGCCGCAGGGTTACGCCACCATCATCGGCGAAAAAGGCTTCCGCCTTTCGGGCGGCGAGAAGCAGCGCATCGCTATCGCTCGCGCTATCCTCAAGAATGCGCCCATTCTCATCCTCGACGAAGCCACCTCGGCCCTTGACTCGGAAAGCGAATCGCTGGTGCAGACGGCGCTGGCCAACCTTATGCAGAGCCGCACGGTGGTTGTGATCGCCCACCGGCTTTCCACCATCCGCCGCGCCAATCGCATTGCCGTGCTTGAAGAAGGCCGCATCACCGCGATCGGATCGCACGAAGAGCTGCTCGTTTCGTCGCCGACTTATCAAAAGCTCTATCAGTTGCAGTTCACCGATATGCCCGACAACGGCAACGGCTGGTCGCAGGACAGCGCGCCGGTGCTCGTACCTGAGGCGCAGGAGTAAGCATGGCCATTTCTTCCATGACCGGATTTGCGCGCGTGCAGGTTCGCGTGCCCACCGGCAATGACGATCAGCTCAGTTACACTCTCACCGTCAAGAGCGTCAATCATCGTTTTCTCGATCTTCAGTTCCGTCTTCCCTCCGGCCTCGACGCGCTGGAAGTAGAACTGCGCCGGGTGCTCAAGGAGAACCTCATCCGCGGCCACGTTGACGTGAATCTCTCTCTGGAGCGCAACACTCAGTCCAGAGCTGGATTTAATCGCGACCTGATTGCAGGCTATCTCGCCGCCTTCGACGCCGCGCGGCGCGAGCATGGGCTCGATGGCACTCCGGATTTGAACGCGGCCCTGCGTCTGCCCGGAGCCTTGCAGGGTGAAGATCGCAAAGACGACGACCTATCCGCGCTCAACGCCAGCGTCCTCGAGCAGGCGGTCCCGCTCATCGAGCAATTGAAAGTCATGCGCGCCCGCGAAGGCCAGGCCCTCGAAGGTATTCTGCATGGCACGCTCGACCGGCTCGCCGCAGCCACTGCGAGCGTCGCAGAGTTGCGCCCGGAAATCGAGCAGCGCTATCAGGAGCGCCTGGCGCAGAGGTTGGCGGCGATTACCGGCCCGGAATTCAATCACCAAAGAGTGCTTGAGGAAGTGGCTGTCCTCGTCGAGCGCAGCGACATCAGCGAAGAGCTGGCGCGCATGTCCGCGCACATCGAGCACTTTCGCGAATTGCTAAGCGCGGGTGGCGAAACCGGCAAGAAACTCGACTTCCTGCTGCAGGAGATGAACCGCGAGGCCAACACCCTGCTTTCCAAGACCGGCGGCGTCAGCGGCAAGGGAATGCGCATTACCGAACTTGGATTGGCCATGAAAGCAGAGATAGAAAAAGCCCGCGAACAGATTCAGAATGTGGAGTAAGGCTGAGAGCGGTGTGAGTGTGGAGTGTGAGTGTGCCCAGTGGATACAGCCAAATCACACTTACACTAGAACTGGTTGCATAAATGGCTCCGTGAAAGGGCACGACTTCACAGCTTGCTGAAAAAGTCCCTTTGGCGTCACTTTTT
>JARLFZ010000017.1 GCA_031296305.1 Occallatibacter sp.
TTCACGTGGAGCTACAATCCCGGCCAGTGCACCTTCTGCGGCCGTTGCGTTGAGGGCTGCACCGAACACGCGCTCAAGGAAGGCCACACCGAGCACGCCCTCTCGCAGCAGCAGGACACGCCGCCGATTTACACCACACAAGGCGAGTTGAAAACGTCCTACACCGTGGCACGGCGTCCGCCCGCTTCGAAGCCGGCCACCGCACCAGTCGCAGCACCCACGCCGAACCCCGCCGCAGGAGGCGCTCAATGAAATCTCTCGAAACCCTTCGTCAAGAGCTCGGAATTGCGGAACCCTGGGTGGAGACCCGCGGCACGTGGTGGCTGAATCCCGGCACCATCGGCGTCCGCCACGTCGCAAAAGTAATGAACGAGACGCACGCGCGCTTCATCACCATCACCGCCTACCAATTGCCGGGCAACGAAGGCTTTCGCCTCGAATATCACTGGGACCTCCACGGCCGCTTGCTCGGCCTTCCCTTCGTCATTACCGGCAATGCAATGGAAAGCATCTTCGACCTCTGCGAAGCCGCGGACTGGATCGAGCGCGAAATTCACGAGGAGTATTCCATCGACTTTACGGGCCGCGCCTATGAGCCGCTGTTGCTGCGCAAGGGCGACAAGACGGGCGTGAACCTGCGCGAAGACCCCAATGCGCAGCCCAAGACCGCCGCCGCACCGCCAGGACAGAAGGAGGTCGCACTATGAGCTACAAAATCCCCATGGGCCCCTATCACCCCGGCCTTGAAGAACCCTACAAGCTCGACATGATCTGCGAAGGCGAAACCGTGCAGGATGCCGAGCTGAATATCGGTTTCAACTTCCGAGGCATCGAGCATCTGGCCGAGACGCGCAACTATTACCAGGTCATCGCTCTCATGGAGCGCGTGTGCGGCATCTGCTCGTTCATTCACACGCTCACTCTGTGCCAGGCCATGGAGAAACTCGCCGGCCTCGAAGCGCCGCCGCGCGCTAAGTACATTCGCGTCGTGATGTCGGAGCTCGAGCGCCTGCACTCGCACGTGCTGTGGGCGGGCATCGCCGCTAAGCTCATGGGCTTCAAAACCATGTTCATGACCTGCTTTGCGCTGCGCGAGAAAGTAATGGACGTGCTGCAGGCCATCTCCGGCAACCGCGTGAACTATTCCATGAACCGCGTCGGCGGCGTCAATCGCGACGTCGAAGATCCGTCGTCGCTCCTCCCGCTCATCGACGAACTCGAGCGCGAAATGATGCGCACCGTGATCCCCATTTTCACCACCAGCTCCACCGCGCGTTCGCGCTGCGCGGGCATCGGAGTGCTCACGCCCGAAAAAGCCGTCTCCTGCGCCGTGGTCGGCCCCACGGCCCGCGCCTCGGGCATCAACCAGGACCTGCGCCGCGATGCGCCCTACGCGGCCTACGCGGAGATGAAGTTCGAGGTCCCGGTAGAGAAAGCCGGCGACGTGCGCGCGCGCCTTTTCGTGCGGGCTCTCGAAATCATGGAGAGCTGCCGCATCCTGCGCCAGGCGCTCACCGATATGCCGCCGGGCGAGGTCTCCGTGGGCGGCGACAAGTTCAACTTCGTCACCGGCACGGCCACCAGCCGCGTAGAAGCGCCGCGCGGCGAGGTCATCTATTCGGTGAGCTGGAAAGAAGGCTCGCGCAATCCCGCCCGCGTCCACGTGCGCACGCCTACCTACGCCAACATGCCGGCGGTGCGCTGGATGGTGCGTGGCGCACGCCTCGCCGATACGCCGCTCATCCAAGCCTCCATCGACCCCTGCTACTCCTGCACGGACCGCTAGAGAGATTTGTGCCGCCGGTTTCCTGACGCGCACATCGCCTCCATCGGTGCGCCTTCACACCTGTGCAGGCACAAGCGCTTTGCGCCGCAGTATCGCCGCCGAAATCAGCGTCATCACCAGCCCTACCGGCAGTGGCTCAATGAACGTATAAGCCATATTGACGAAGGGGTTCTGGTAGAGCTGCGCAGAATGCTGGATTGCAGCCACCTGCCTGGCAATCGTCGCCGGGTCAAGTCCGGAAGACTGTACCCTTTGAATCTGCGCGGCCCAGTAGCTGTCCATAAAGTGCGGCATGAAGTTGAAGTAGAGGATCTCCCACATGCCTACATAACAAATACAAGTGATGAGGGCGATCAGAATGCCGCACGAGAACGCCCGGCCGAAAGAAATTTGCCCGGCGAGGTTATTGTCGCGGTAGCTGCGGATGCCGAAATAGACCAGCAGGAACGACGCCACCATCATGGTGTAGCCGAGAACCATGCTGTGGCCGGAACCGATCTTGTTGGCAAGCAGAAGCGATCCGCCCATCAGGATGGAGATCATCAGGCCGGAGATCAGGCCAAAGGTGAGAACAGTTTTCTTCATGTCAGGCTCCCTTTCGGAGTGTGAATCGAATCGCGATGCAGTCACCATGCCGTGGCGCGGGGCCCGATGTCGTCATTCTTTCGGATGATTTTAGCGGAATGGAGCAAAAATCGTGCTTTCGGGTGACCCGCTTCACGGCAACAGGCCCAGTTCCTTGCCGCGCTGCACGGCCTGGGTGCGGCGCGCGGCCCCCAGCTTGTTGAAGGCGCGGGAGCAGTGCGTCTTTACTGTGTTTTCTGAAACGAAAAGCTCGGCGGCAATCTCGCGATTGCTCAAGCCGCGGGCGACCAGGGTCAGGATTTCGAGTTCGCGGGCCGTGATGCCGAGGGCCTGCTGCTGCGCCGCATTAGGCGCGAATGCTTCCAGGGACAGCGCATCCGCGGGAACAGGCGCCTCCTTCACCCCCACCGTCTCACGTGTGATTTCGCGTCTGCGCGTGATACGCAACCCAAGCCAGATGCCAACGGCCGAAAAGAGAATTGCGACAAGCGCGCCATAGAGTTCAATCGAGTGTTCGATAACAACGAAACGGTATTCGGTGTATTGCAGGATGGCGATCAGCAGGCCGCCGACGACACCGAAGATGAGGACGTGGCGCTTCATGACGGGGTTCGGAAAAAGTATATCCTTGCGCGCCCCCAACTCCGCCCCTGGTTCTCTGGTTCCCTCGTTCCCTGTTATTTCCCCCGCAAATCGACTAATCTTGCCTTGTCGCATATGCCGCTCTATTTTGCCAAGATTCGGGAAGCACTTTTTCATGCCTACGCCCACGACATATTAAATGTGGCGAAGGCCGCGGCCTACTCCGGCATGCTCATGTTTTTTCCTGCCCTGCTGGTCATCACCACGCTGGTGGCCCAGGTGGAGGAAGGCCCCACACTGATGGGCGAAACGCGCACCGTCCTGGAGCAGTTTGTTCCCCCTGACACACTCGATCTCGTGCAGTCCTCCATCCTCACGCACCAATTCCATTCCCGCACGGTGATTCTCTCCGCGACCGGTTTGAGCCTTTTTGCCGGCCTCGGCGTCATGCTCTCGTTCATGGAGGGTTTTCGCCGCGCCTACCGGCTTCCGCCCGAAAGCTGGACCTTTTGGGGCCGCCGCTTCCGCGGCCTGATGCTGGTATTGCTCGTGCTGGTGCCGCTGCTGCTGGCATCGATGGCCATAGTCTTCGGTCACCAGATCGAATTGTGGATGGTCGACAACGCCGGTCACGACCTGCACTATTTCATCATCTTTTTCTCGCGCATGGTGCGCTGGACGGTCAGCTTTGTCGCCATCGTCGCTGTGCTCATCGCGCTCTACCACTTCGGCACGCGGCGCACAGAACATTGGGCCTGGGTAGTTCCGGGCGCCATCGCCGGCACCCTCATCTGGTTCCCCGCCACGCTGGCCTACGGTTGGTACGTCACCAGCGTGGCCAATTACACCCGCATCTACGGCTCCTTTGCCGCCGGCATCGCCACCCTGGTCTGGCTCTACATCACCTCGTTCAGCGTCCTGCTCGGCGCGGAACTGAATGGCGTTCTCTACTGGGAGCGGCAGATACAACTGGCTGGCGATAAAATCGCGCCCGAGCTAGCCCGCGCCGCCCAATAAATCCTCAGAAGCGAAGTTTCAAGACGGTGTCTGCTCCTCTTGCCGTTGTTTTGAAAGGGCACGAATTCACTCGTGCCGAAAGAGGCTACCACGAAAATCTCCGGCCTTTAGGCCCTGCGGGATGGGGTTAACCCGGCAGAAACATCCCTCGGCGGCTAAAGCCAAAGCCGTCTTGCCATATCCATCGGCACGGCTGAAGCCGTGCCCTTTCAAGACTCGTTGCTCCCGATACTCCACCAAATTCTTGCGATTGTCCCGCGCCACGTTGCACCTCCGCCCATTCCAGTCCCCGTCTGTCCATTTACAATTGAGTCTGCACCGCTCCTTTACCCCTTTTCACCAACTCAAAAACTTTTTGGGCTGCACTTGAATTGCCTTCGGAGGTATTTCTGATGCCCTTTGACGATCTGAACCTGACGGATTCCCCTTCGCAGCGCCGCGCCAAAATTGTCGCCACGCTCGGGCCCGCCTCCAACACTGAGCCCGTGATTCGCGACTTGATCCACGCCGGCGTGGACGTGGTCCGGCTCAACTTTTCCCACGGCAGCCACGAACGCAAGGCCGCCGTCATCCAGAAGATCCGCAAGTTGAGCAAGGAAGAGCGCAGGCCGCTGTGCATTCTGGGCGACCTGCAGGGGCCCAAGATTCGCACCGGGCTGCTCAAGGATCATCAACCGGTGCTGCTCAAGGCCGGCCACCGGCTCGTCGTCACGCCGCGCGAGGTGCCGGGCACGGCAACGCTCGTGGGCACCACCTTCAAGACCCTCGCTGAAAATGTCGAGCAGGGCTCGCGCATCCTGCTCTCCGATGGACTCATCGAACTGCGCGTCCACGAAGTGAACGGCGAGGACGTGGCCTGCGATATCGTCAACGGCGGCATGCTGGGCGAGCACAAAGGCATCAATCTTCCCGGCGTCCTGGTGCGCACGCCGTCGCTCACAGAAAAAGACGCCGAAGACCTCGAGTTCGCGCTCAAGCACGACGTCGACGCCATCGCCGTCTCCTTTGTGCGCACGGCCGAAGACGTGAGCCTGGTGCGCAACCGCGTGGCCGCGCTCGGCTTCCACACCTGGATCATCGCCAAGCTCGAGAAACCGCAGGCGGTCGAGCATCTCGACGCCATCCTGCAAGTCTCCGACGGCATCATGGTGGCCCGCGGCGATCTGGGTGTTGAAGTTCCGCCGGAAAAAGTGCCCGCCATCCAGAAGTACATCATCCGCCGCGCCGCCGAGTACTCCAAGCCCGTGATCACGGCCACGCAAATGCTCGAATCCATGATCGAGAATCCGCGGCCCACGCGCGCCGAAGTCTCCGACGTGGCCAACGCCATCTACGACGGCACCGACGCCGTCATGCTCTCCGGTGAGTCAGCCGTGGGCAAATATCCCGTCGAATCCGTAGCCATGATGGCGCGCATCGTGAGCGAAACCGAGCGCCACATCAAGGAGAACCTCGAATCCGAGTTCCACGAGCGCCCCAGCCATCTCTCCATTGCAGAAACCATCTGCGAAGCCACGGCTCACGCCGCCAACGATCTCGACCTGCGCGGCATTGCGTTATTTACCGAGTCAGGGGCCACGGCGCGCAAGCTTTCCAAGTACCACCCCTCGGCACCTATCTTCGCGCTCAGTCCGGTCGAAGTCACCGTCAACCGCCTCAATCTTCTCTGGGGCACGACGCCCATCCGCTGTCCCAAGGCCAACACCACTGAAGCCATGGTCGACCTTGCAGAGAAGTTGCTGGAAAAGGGCGGCTACGTGCGCCCGCGCGAGGTCATTGCCATTGTGGCCGGCACCCGCACCAAGTCCGGTTCCACAAACTTCCTGCGCCTGCACGTGATGGGCGAAAACGCCGCCGTGCCGCCGCATTCATCCGCGGCCGCACAGAGCGCCCCCGTAGGCAGGAAGGGTTCAGCCCGCGTCGCGCGTTCTCTAGAAACGCAGAAGCCGGAATTCTCCGAGGCCGCAAGATCTCTTGCCGCAAAATATTGACTGGCTGATCTCGATTGGCCCGGCACTCAGGTCGCCGGAAAGTAGCGCCGGTCTCCAGACCGGCTGTCGTGCGGGTCTCCAGACCCGCACATCGCGGACCAGCCGGCCCTGCGCTCGAACCTCACTCTCCGGATGGCGGCGTTTTTAGGTTTTCCAGGAACTCTTCGACGCGGGCGGGATTCACTCCAAGGGCTCGTTCCAATGTCTGGTTAATCACGGTCTCTTTCTGGTCCTCTTTTTCCAGGACCAATTCCAAGCCCACACCGTCCTTTCCCCACCGAACTGCTTGTGCATTGACGGTGAGGGTTCGGTCAGCCGTTGGATGATCCCGGTCTGTCAAAGTGACTCGCACCACTGTTCCGGGGTACCAGCGCTCGCTGGTAATGATATATATCCCCGTTGCGCTGATATCACGCACTTCCTGCGCCACCGGATTGCCGCCGGTAAAGTAATACGCAATCAATCCCGGCAGCATCTCCCTCTTTGCATTGCGCGGGTCGACCGGATCTCCCAGCAGCAGGTTCGTGAACCAATTCCTGGGTCCGAGCCCCAGCCTTTTCTTCCAGGATTCGGTTTCGATAGTCGGCGACCCCACAGGCTCTTCCGTGCGGGCCTCTTCTCCGCCTGTAGTCTCCGCCTTTACGGGCACAGCATTGATGGGCACAACCTTGATGGGCACGGTCTCGATGGGAGCGGCCGGCCCAGGAACCACTACTCTTTCGACCGGCTCCTCTGTCGCCGTGCCGGATGGCCCCTCAGCGGAGGTGACGGCGAATTGCTCCAGAAAAGGCCCCAGAGAGCTGTGCCTCCCAGTCTTTGCTTCCTTCATTCTCTGCAAATGCTGCTTCATCTCTTCGGGTTTGCAGATGATCAGTTGATCGCCGGCGCGCACCTCTCCCTTGGCCAGAGCGTCCGCCGGAAAGGCGAGCACGCTCAGGGCTTTTGCGTCTGAAGCGGGCACGCTGGCAAGGGGGAACGACTCAACGAAGTCAAGAACGACACAATCGTCTTCAAGGAACACCAAATCCACCGGAAAGCGGATGCTGGTTGGAGAGATCTCCTGATAAGGAAGAATCCAGAGCCCGGTTCTGGCGCCTTGTTCCAAGGCTCCCAGGCGCGCTCCAGCCCCGTCGGGTGAAGCGTCGGCGCCTTCCACATCGGTGGCCACGAAACGCTCTCGGGTCTGATTGTAAACGCAGTATTTCTCCTGATTTGCAGCGGAATCTCCCGTCGGCGCGACGCCGGATGCCGCGTCTTGCCGAGCGGGTCCGAATCCCTCTTCTCCGAACTGTCGGATTTCCGCCATAAGTTTCTCGTGTTCTTTTATTATCGCTAGGTTACGCCTTTCGTCCACAAGCGAAAAGATGATTTTTTCGCCCGCACCTCGTGCGCCAGCTACCGCTTCGCTAGTTCCAGGGGCATGATTCTTCGCCTCTATCGCAAGGCCGCCGCACAATTCCCAAACCCGCTGCCTTTCTAGCTCCCTCGTTCCCTTGTTCCCTTGTTCCCTCGTTCCCCGCTTCTCGTTCTCTAGGTCCCGTGGTCCCTGCATTCGGAGTATCCTTAGACGTCCCCGAAATCGTGAGCCGCGCGGGGCTCCTGTCCCGGCCACGGGAGGAAGTATGTTCGACAGTATGTTCTCGCCAGCCACTCTGCTCGAGGGAGTGGTTCTTCTCAGCCTATTCATTCTTTTCGTTCTCATCGCCAAGTCAATCTACAGCATTGGTCCTACGCAAATCGGCCTGGTCCGCAAGCGCTTTGGCGCAAAGTTGCCTGGCGACAACCCCATCGCCTTCAAAGGTGAGGCCGGCTACCAGGCGGAACTGCTCATGCCCGGTCTGCGCTTCAAGTTCTGCGCGATTTACGCGGTCGCCAAGCATCCGTGGGTCCAGGTCCCTGCCGGTCAAATCGGCGTGGTCATCGCGCAAGTGGGCGCGCCCACTCCGATCGGCGCAAAGTCGGGCGTATTCAAGCCCGAGTTCGGCAACTTCACCGACGTCTCAGGCTTCGTCGCCAATGGCGGCCAAAAAGGCGTGCAGCGGCCGGTGCTCTCGCCCGGCATGTTGGCGCCCATCCATCCTGTCGCCTTCCTCATCATCACCAAGCCGCAGGTCTTTGGCGTTCCCATCACCGACACCTACCGCCAATTGGCCGACCAGTCGGGCCGGCTCACCTTCACAGCCTTCGGGCTGGAAGAGCGGCAGCTAGAAGTCACGCGCATTGCGCCTCGGCCTACCGAGAGCGGCAAGGTCGCGGACATGATCGGCATCGTAACCTCGCTCGAAGGCCAGCCGCTACAGGCAGGCGCCATCGCCAGCCGCCTGGGACAGTTCGACGACGTCGCGGAACTCGAAAAGAAGCCCGACACCACCGACTTTCAGCTCATCGCCGCCATCCTCGGCAGCAAAAATCAGCTTCACAACAACTACCAGGATTTCCAGCAATTCCTCGACGCTGGCGGCAAGATCGGCCTGCAACACGATCCGCTTCTTTACGGCGCGTACAACCTGAACCCATTCCTCGTCCGCGTCGAGCAAGTCCCCATGCTGGTCGTCGAACAAGGCCAAGTTGCCGTCATCAAGGCCTACGTAGGCCTACCCACTCAGGACACTTCCGGCGTCGGCTTCAAATTCGGCTCGCTCGTCCGGCCCGGCCATCAAGGCATCTGGCAGGAGGCGCTGCGCACCGGCAAATATCCCATCAACCCCCGCATCTACGACGCCAAAGTGGTGCTCACCGCCATCCTCAAACTCGACTGGGCCAAGGACGTCACCGGCGCTCACGGCCTCGACGCGCGCCTCGAACCCATCATCGCGAAAAGTAACGAGGGCTTCGTCTTTTCCATCGACCTCCAGGTCCTCATCCACGTGCCCGACACCAAAGCTCCGCGCGTGATCTCCATGGTCGGCTCCATGGAAAATCTGGTCAACGAAGTCCTGCAGGCAGCCGTCGGCAACCTGTTCCGCGACAAGATCGGCGGCATGGAAGCCATCAAGTTCATCCAGACGCGGCAGGTCGTGCAGGAAGAGGCGTTCACCTACATCCAAAGGAAGCTCGCCGAATACGAAATCGAAACCCGCGGCGTCTACATCCAGGATGTGATCTACCCGGCCGCACTGGTCACAGTGCTCACCGAGCGCGAGGTGGCGCACCAGCAGGTTGAAACCTTCAAGATGCAGCGCCAGGCGCAGGACCAGCGCATCGAGACCGAGAAAGCGCGCGGCACCGCGGACATGCAGGCCCAACTCGCGCAAGCCGCGGTCGGCGTCGACATCAAGAAGAACAACGCCGAAGCGCGCAAGGCCGAAGCCGACGGCGAATCCACGTACATCGAGCGCACCGGCACGGCCCAGGGCGCGCAGGTTCGCGCAGTTGGTTTGGCCCGCGCCGAGGCCTATCAAAAACAAGTCGCAGCATTGGGCCAGGGAGCCACGGCTCTGGTGAATGCCATCGAAGCCCTTTCCCGAAGCAACGTTCCCTTCATGCCCAACACGCTGGTTACGGGTGGCGGTGGCTCGGCCAATGGAGTTCTCGAAGGGCTGGGTGCGCTGCTGATGCAGAAGGTGGCTCCGGCGGCGCCGACGAACGGGGCGAAACCCGAGTTGCCAGAGCCGCCGAAAGCGGTTTCGCCGGTTTCCTGATTTGGGGGCGCGGACGAGGGGGCTTCTCGCGGACAAAGTTGGGGAGCGCGAAGTTGCAGTTTTTGCTTTCGCTAAGGCCCCCGTTTCCAATAACTTGTGTGGAATCAACACAAATGTTCGTTTTTCTGCTGCCGAACAGGGGTCGAATGTTCGCTGGGAAGCTGCCAAACACCCCCAGAATGTTCGTGTGGGGCTTCGCGATTTTTTGAGACAAGTTGATCAGAATTGCGCGCATTGCGGGTGCGCGTGAAACGAGAATTTCGCGAATAAGCGCGCGCGTGAAAACAGAATTTCGCGAAAAGTCGGAAGAACAGGCTCCGGACGCCTATTTTGCAGGCACGAAAGCGTTTACTTCGCGGGCCGTAGATGCCCCGCGCGGCTGCGCCGCGTACTTTATTTCTGGAAGAACGGGCGGGCCAGAGCTCGTGGGGCTCAAGCCCCACGCTCCCTCCGTCGGGTTTGGGGGCACCGTCAGTGTGGTTTTTGGGGCGTCGAAATTGAGGCCACCCGGCGAGCGCGCACCTGGCTGCCTTTGGCGGCGCTTTTCTGCTGGATTCGCCAAGCGCGTTTATAGTCGGCGGCTGCTGCCGCGTAATTGCCCTTGTGCCTCTGCTGGTTGGCCAAATCGAAATAACTTTGCGCGGAACGTGGCATAGCTCCATGGGACACAGGCGCCGAGGTGGTTCGGCGACTGGATGCCGACGCCGGAACTCTCGAGGACGGCGCAGCGTGCGACCCTCCGCTTGACCGCGACGTAACACGTGGAGTGGTTCCGCGAGATGCACGTGGCGGTGTCATCGTGCGGTGCGTGGTGGTGGGCGGCGATGCAGCCTTCTCGGGTGCCGGCTTTGCCGGAGCGTCCGGACCAGCGGCGGCCTGAGAAGTGGCTTCAGGCGCGGGGTCGGGATTCCCGGCGACGGGAATTGGTTCGGGCGCAGAAGGAGAAGTCGTGGTTGCCGGGCCAGCGCCGGCCTGAGGAGTGACTTCAGGCACAGGGTCGGGATTCCCGGCGACGGGAGTTGGTTCGGGCACAGAGGGTTCGGGCGCGGAAGGAGAATCTGGCGAGGTGGGCTGCGCCGGCAAACTGTGCGCCTGGGGGGCAGGTACGGCCCCGTTGCGATGGAATGCAACGCCGAAAGCCACGCACAGCGACAGCGCGGCGATCGCGGCTGCAAGCTGAAAAATCACTGTTCTCGACACTTGAGATGAAGACACTTCCGGCTCGAAGGCTGCAAGATGCGACGATGCAGGATGCGGCGATCGAGGTCTGAACCAAGAGGTGATCGGCGCAAAAGAATGGTCTGGAGCATCCTCAGGCGCAATTTCCGCGCCATCGATTCGCGCGCCTTGCGCTTCTGCTTCTTGCCATTTCACGGCCGGCGGCGCATCGGCCTCGATGGCGGGCGCTGCTGCGATGGGAAAACCCGCAGGCGCGAGATATTGTTCGACCGTTTGCTCGGGCAGCTCCTCTTTCAATGCCGGCGAAGCATCAGTTTCGTCGGCCAGCGCGGCGCCGATGGCCTGCGCAGCGCCGATGTCCAGTGCAGCGCCGAACTCGAGCGCCGGAGGCACAAAGTTCTCCACTACGCCGATCTCCAGCGCTGGCTCGTATTCATCCCAAACCACCGTTGCGTTCTCGCGAAAAAGACTGTTGATCAGCGATATCTGGCGCGGGTTTAACAGGGGAAGCGAGAGCTGCCGGAAGTTGCGGAAGGTCCAAAGCAGATAAACGCGCTGCCAAAAGGTGGGTTCGACGGCGACTAGTCCTTGCTGCGTTTTGAACAGCAAGAAGCCGGACTCAAGCTTGTTCAGAAGCACAAATCCCCCGTGACACAGGATGCAGCTTGCGTGATGCAGGGGTACATTGCAACTTAATAGAACGTAGACCCACTGATCACGATGGCCGAACAGCCTTCGCAGGCGAGTTGCAAAGATCTTTCACGGCAGTGCCCTGCCGCATCCTACCGCCGGATCGCAGGAAAACGGCCACGGGGGAATTGGCATCGCTTTCCAACGCCCAAATCGGATTCCCAGACTTAGACCCTGCATCCGGAGCAAAGTTGCGTTACAGGTTTCTACCAACGAAATGCGCGCCGCGGAGTTGGAAGCCGCGCGGGACTCTTCACCGCCATCCGCGAGCAATTGGGGTTGAAGCTGGACGCCGCGCACATACCAACGGATGTGTTCGTGATCGACGCCGCGACACGACCGACCCAAAATTAAACGGACCGGCGCTACAGAAAATCGGCAAAAAACACTCTCGCGATTCACCGGGCTCGGTGTAAGATTCTTACCAACATCACAAACTAAATGACGCCGTGGGGATGCGACCATGTGCCATGTCCGTCAATGCAAGCTCGCCTTTGCACTTCTTGTCCTGGCCTTTGGATGGTGGCTTCAGCCGTGCCGCGCAAGCCAGGCCGCTGCGCCTAAGTCCGGCGAACCCTCCGACCCGAAAGCACATAAAACCTATCAAACCGCGCAGGAGTGGGAGCGACGAGGCGACCATGCTTTAGCCATCGAATCCTACCGCAAGGCCAACGCGCAGGATGGCGGCCATTGCGGCCAATGCCTGCAGCGCGCGCGCGACATCGCTCTTTCGATCGGGGACTTCAAAACCGCGGAAGCCGTGCTCAGAGACTGGCTCCCGGCCGTGACCAGCGATGCCGCGCGCGCCACGCTGCACTTTCAGATCGGAGTTGCTCTCGAGCGGGAAGGAATGGCCGCCAAAGGCGACAAGCAGCAGGCCTACTTCGAAAAGAGTCTCGATGAGTACCGCACCGCGCTCTCCCTGGACTCCGCCATCGTCGGAGCTCACTTTGGCATGGGGATTGACCTCGCTTACCTGCATCAGGACGACGCTGCGCGCGGGGAGTTCCGCGCCTTTCTCGATGGTGACAAGAGCGATGAGGCGGTAGACGCGAGGGCCACGCGTTTCCTGAATCGCGTCGAACTGGCGCGCTCGCGGATGGCGCCGGCCTTCACCTTGACGACCCTGGACAGCCAGCACATCAGTATGGACAAACTGGCCGGCAAAGTGGTGCTCATCGACTTCTGGGCCACGTGGTGCGGCCCCTGCCGCGAAGCACTGCCGCATATTCGCAGAATCGCGCAGAAGTTCGAGGGCCAGCCCTTCGTCGTCCTCAGCGTGAGCCTGGATAACGACGCGGCAAAGTGGAAGGATTTTGTAGCCAAGAACGGAATGACCTGGTTCCAGTATCGCGACGGCGGATTCGAAGGGCCCATGGCGAAGATGTTCTCAGTCAACGCCATTCCGGCCACGTTTTCCATCGACGCCGACGGCGTGCTGGAAGACCAACACGTGGGAGACGAGAACATTGAAGGCAAATTGAAGAAGATGATCGCCCACGCGGCGGAAATGGAGAGCGCGAAACCCGCGCCGCCGGCGGCCAGTCAAGCGGCGGGCAGTGGCAACTGAGAGGAAAAGAACAGTCGTGCCGATTCGGGCGAATGCATCCCCAAAAGCCGGGCTCGGGAACCTACCACAACTCGCCCCCTTCGCACAAGACTTGCAATTCCCCGCGCTTACCCCTACTATCCGCAATAGAAACCGGCCTGCAAAGCAGGTGGGTGATCAACGCTGGTTGAACCAACATTCAATGAACAGGGGCTCAACTCGACAATCGGTTCTGTGTGCCGTGTCCGCCAGTCCGGAATGCCTAATGAACCGCGGAGAGCTCCACCGTCTTAGGACGGGTTCACCAGCACATCGCTCACGGCCCAGTGGGCCGGGTTCTACTTTTCCCTTCTTGCGGCAAGCTCCAGGGAGTTTGAACGATACGTCCCTCAGGGGCTAAAGCCCCCGGCCTTTTCGGCGATTCTCGGCACCACTAAAGTCGTGCCCTTTCACAAAGCCCTACACCATTCGCCAATCCGCTAGGCCCGCTGTCTTATCCTTCTAGAAGTGCATCCAGTCCTCTTTCACATCGGCGCCGTTGTCATTCCGTCTTACGGCGCGGTGACTGCGCTGGGCGTGCTGCTGGCGCTGGGCCTCGTGCTGCGCACGGCGCGCATGGCCGGAGTGGATACGGGCAAGGTATGGAATCTCTGCATCCTGAGCCTGTTTGCGGCGCTGGCTGCAGCGCGGCTGCTGCTGGTGGTCGTGAACTGGAGCACGCTACGCCTGCACCCGGCGTGGCTGCTGGAGCTGGCGATGGTGCATCATCCGCTGTTGGCCGCGACAGGTGCGCTGGCGGGCGCAGGATGCGCTCTGTGGTATGCGCGGCACAACAGACTGCCGCTCGGGGCCACCGCCGATGCGCTGGCTCCGCCGCTGGCTTTGGGTCTCGCGTTTGAGCAACTGGGCGCACTGGCTTCAGGATCGGGTTACGGCGTCGAGGCAGGAACCGGCTTGCGCTGGGCTGTCACCTACACCAATCCGCTGGCCGACCTCTGGAGCGGCACACCGCTCGGGATTCCGCTGCATCCCGTGCAGGCCTATGCCGCCCTGGCTTTTCTCACGCTGGCGTTGTTTCTGCTGGTGTGGCTGCCGGCTGAGCACCGCAAAGGCGACGTGGCCGGCCTGGGCCTGATGGGGGCCGGCACCGCCATCTACATCACCGAACTGTGGCGCGATCCGGAAGGCCGCGGAGCGAAGCTGATCGGGGCGCTGCATGGAGCGCTGGACGGGCCGCAGATTGCCGCCGTGCTGCTGGTAATTGCCGGGGCGCTGGTGCTGCGGGAGCGAGTGAGTTCGGCAACAGTGGGCGGGCCAGCTTCCCACCCTTTTCACGATGAAACCGTGAAAAGGATGGGGCAACACACCTCCCGGCCGGACACTGGGGATGGAACCGCGCATGAGTGAGCCTCGCACCATCGACGTACCTGCGGAAGCAAGCGGCCGGCGCCTCGATCATTTTCTGGCCACGCAGCTCGAGGGCGTGAGCCGCTCGCGGGTGCAAATGCTCATCGACCAGGGCGACGTGCTGGTGGACGGCGCGCCGCACAAAGCTTCGATGAAGCTGCGCGGCGGCGAGGACATCACCATCACCGGCGAGCCGCATCCCGCGCCCCTCAAGGCGGTGGCGGAGGCGATTCCGCTGGATGTTGTCTACGAAGATACCGACCTGGCGGTGGTGAACAAGCCTGCCGGGATGATGGTCCACGCGGGATCGGGCGCGAGCGACGACGCGCGCAGCCGCGGGACGCTGGTGAATGCCCTGCTGCATCGCTTCCAGGCGCTCTCTTCCACGGGTGGCGAGCTCCGTCCGGGCATTGTGCACCGCCTCGACAAGGAAACCAGCGGCCTAATCGTGGTGGCCAAAAACGATCGCGCTCACGCTGCCCTTGGCGCGATGTTTGCCGGGCGGCGCGTGGAAAAGACCTACATTGCGCTGGTGCAAGGCGCAGTGGCGCGCGAAAAAGGTACTATCAGCGCCGCGGTGAGCCGCGATCCGATACGGCGCACGCGCATGACCACGCGGCCAAGTGAGATCGGACGCACTGCGATCTCGCATTACCAGGTGCTGCGGCGGCTGGAGACGCGCTTTGGTAAATTCACCCTGGTGAGCGTGCGTATTGAAACCGGTCGGACGCATCAGATCCGCGTGCACATGGCGTCGATCGGGCATCCTGTCGTCGGCGATACGCTCTATGGCGGCGCGGCACAATTGCGCGACCAGCGGGCCCTCGAGGCGACGCCCACGCGCGCGGCGAGGCGCAAGTCCGAGCCGGAAACCCTTCGCCTCGGCCGCAATTTTCTGCACGCGGCCAAACTGGAAATCGCACATCCGCTCACCGGCAAGCCGCTTAAGCTGGAGGCGCCGCTGCCCCCGGAATTGAACGCCTTTCTTGACCGCCTGGAATCCGCGTAGGTGCATTGACCACGCGGTTTCGTGGACGCGCAAGGAATTGTGCGGGCGAGGACGCCCGCACGACAGCCGGTCTGGAGACCGGCGCTACAAGTCGGCGAGGTTGTTAATATAGGGATGTGATGACCCAGCAATACTTCACCCCAACGGCAGAACTCCGCCGGCGGGGCTCACGCATTCTCCCGATCGCGCTTGCGGCACTGTTTCTTGCCGCAGCTTCCGCCGCCAGCCTTGCCGCGCAAACCGCGGGCGGGCAACCCGCACCGGGCACAGCCCAAAAACCGGCGCAGGCGCCCCCCGCGCCGCAAAGCACGCAGCAGAACACGCCAGGGGCCGCACCGCCCGCGCCCGCGCAGAACGACCAAAATGGCACGCCGAGCGATGTGGGCACGCCTACCATCGTCACTCGCGTAAACGAGGTCAGCCTGATCTTTACCGTGAACGACAGGCATGGCCACTACATTCCCGATCTGAAACAGAGTGACTTTGCGCTTCTCGACGACCAAAAGGCCCCGGCCAGGGTCAACTCTTTCCATCAGCAGATCAATCTGCCGCTGCGTGTGGGCATCCTGATTGACACCAGCAGTTCCATACGCTCGAGATTTCAGTTTGAGCAGCAATCTGCCACCGAGTTCCTGCTGCAAGTGCTGCGCGCCAAAAACGACCGCGCCTTCGTCATGGGATTCGATGTGACGCCCACGGTGACCACGGACTGGACCAACAACCAGGACGCTCTGGAGACGGGCATCGACAAACTGCGTCCCGAAGGCGGCACGGCGCTGTTCGATGCCCTGTATGTCGCCTGCCGCGATAAGCTGCTGACCGATCGCGGACCCGAGCCGGTGCGCAAAGCCATCATCCTTGTCTCTGACGGCGAGGACAACCAGAGCCGCGTGTACATGCCTGAAGCCATCAAGGAATGCCAGCGCGCTGAGACCATCATTTACGCCATCAGCACCAACTGGACGCCCAGCCGCGGCGAAGGCGACAAAGTGCTCGATGAGCTCTCTTCGCAAACTGGCGGCGAGACGTTTTACCCACCTTCGGTCGAAGAGATGGCAGTGAGTTTCAAAAGCATTGAAGAGGAGCTGCGCAGCCAGTACGCGCTGGTTTACACGCCGGCGGACTTCAAATCCGACGGCGCATTCCGAACCATTTATTTATATTGCTACGATCGCCGCTATCAGGTGCGCGCCAAGAAGGGCTACTTTGCGCCGCGCCAGTAAGGCGGACACCGGCGAAATGCTGCATAAACCAATTTGAGAGCGCGGTCGAGGCCGCGCTCTTTCTATCTTCCCCTGAGCCATTCCTTGCGGCCCGCGCGACGTGTCCCAATTCAGGACGATCTCCGGCTCCTTGTTTCGTTCTGACCCAACTTTGGATTCGTTGACGGACAAATTCATCCATTTCCACTTCCGCACGATGAAATATGAGTGGAGGTTCTCCGGAATACCGGAGTGCCCTCCGGCGCTCCCGTGAAAGCTTGCATTTGTCATCGTACGAGACGGCAAACCATGCGGTGGGCATCGGCGATGCGGCAGGAAGCCTTTACGGAGTGAGGGAATCGCGATGATCCGGCAGGCCATCTCGTGCGATATTTGCGCCGCGGAGAAGCGGCAGACCAACCACTGGTTTGTCGCCTACGAGCAAGGCGGAGAACTGCGCGTGAGCGGATGGACCTCGCGCCACCGGCTGCGGCCGGACTCGAAGCATCTCTGCGGACAAACTTGCCTGCACAAG
Source organism: Occallatibacter sp. (assembly GCA_031296305.1). Classification (GTDB taxonomy): domain Bacteria; phylum Acidobacteriota; class Terriglobia; order Terriglobales; family Acidobacteriaceae; genus Telmatobacter. The sequence goes on from JARLFZ010000017.1 coordinate 17,174, forward strand.
CTGGTTGACGAGTTCATGGCCAAATCCATTGCCGTACGCGCGCAGCGCCGCGGCGAAGCCGTAGAAGCCGTCGAAGTTGAAACGGAGCCAGCCGTGCTGGACGACACAAGCCTGACGGCTCCGGCGGCACAGGTTGCGACGGCAACACGGGTTGCGGCAACACGGGCTGCGGTGGCCGAGGCTGCCGCTGCCGCCGCAGAGGTGGAGTCTTCGGCGCGCCTTATCACGACTCCCGCGCCGGTGCCGCCCAAGCCTGTCTCCCGGCCCTTACCGGAGATCGTCACGATGCCCTCGCGGCCGGTGCCTCAAATCCCTCCGCCTCTCCCTGCCGACACTCTGCGCTATGCCTCGCGCCGCTGGCACGCCGAAGCCTGGGAGCGTGAGCGGGAACGCGAACTGCGCGCCATCGAGAATCCTCCGGACATCGCGGCACGCCGCCGCACCCGTGCGTGAACTGAATCACCCAAGGAAAACTATTATGTGGTTTGATCTTATTTTGATACTTGTTGCTACCGCTCCTCTGATACTCACAAGGCCAACTCAGTGCGCAAGCCTCCACCGGCAACGACTGGAGGATCGAAGCGATGAACTAATTCGACGGCGCTTGCCCTGCGAGCAGCGCCAACAGCCCCGCCTCGTCAATTTCGGGGATCTTTAGTTCGCGCGCCTTGTCGAGCTTGGAGCCTGCCTCTTCGCCGGCCACCACGTAGCTGGTCTTCTTGCTCACCGAGCCCGCGGTCTTGCCGCCGGCGGCCTCGATCTTTTGCTTGGCCTCGTCGCGCGTCAGGGTGGGCAGTGTTCCCGTCAACACGAAGGTCAGGCCCGCAAGTTGTGCGCTGCGCTGTTTCTTCTCCGCCGTCATATCGACGCCGGCGTCCTTCAGGCTTTTGACGAGAGCTTGATTCGCGGCTGTGGAAAAGAATTCCAAGATCGCCTGCGAGATGCGCGGGCCGACTTCTTCCACGCGCTCCAGTTGTTCGGCATTCGCGTTCATGAGGTCGTCGATATTTCCGAACTCCTGGGCCAATAGCTCGGCGGTGCGCTCGCCGACAAAGCGAATGCCGAGGCCCATGAGCACGCGCGCCAGTCCCGCGCGTTTCGAGCCTGCAATTTGCTCGAGAAGTGCGCGTGCCGACTTTTCGGCGAAGCGGTCGAGCCCGACGAGTTGCTCTTCCGTCAGCGCGTAGAGATCTGCCACGCTGCGCACCAACCCGCGATCGAGCAACTGCTGCACCACCGCCTCGCCGAGCCCCTCGATGTTCATCACCCCGCGGTGGGCAAAATGCAGCAGAGTCTCGCGCAGCTTGGCGGGGCAGTTTGCATTTACACAGCGGTAGTCGGCCTCGCCCTCTTCGCGAACCACTTTGCTATGACATTCAGGGCAAACCAAAGGGAAAGAGAACTCACGGTTCCCGCGCGGGTGGTCGGCGTCTTCGATCACCTCGACAACTTTGGGAATCACGTCGCCGCCGCGCTCGACTTTTACATAGTCCCCAATCCTCAGTCCGAGGCCAAGAATAAAATCCGCATTGTGCAGCGTGGCGCGGCTCACCGTTGTGCCGCCGATGAAGACCGGCGCGAGTTCCGCCACCGGCGTGAGCTTGCCGGTGCGGCCCACCTGCACGGTAATGTCCTTCACCTGCGTGATGCCGGCCTTGGCCGTGAACTTGTACGCAATGGCCCAGCGCGGCGCGCGCCCGGTGTAGCCCAGCCGCTGCTGCGTGGCGTGCGCATCCACTTTGAGAACGACACCGTCGATCTCGTAGCCGAGTGTCGCGCGCTGGCTCTCGGCTTTGTCGATGAATTTCATCATCTCGTCGACGGTGCTCACGAGATGCCGATGCGGATTCACGCGGAAGCCAAGAGTGGTGAGCGTATCGAGCGTAGCCGTCTGGCCCGCGGCAAAATATTCGCCGTCGACGAGCAGGAAGTACGCGAAGAAAACCAGCCTCCGGTTGGCGACAATGGACGGCTCCAGCGTACGCAGCGTTCCCGCGGCGGAGTTGCGTGGATTGACGAAGGCCGGCAACCCTTCGCTCTCGCGCTCCTCGTTGAGGCGCTGAAAGGCAGCTTCGGGCATCACCACTTCCCCGCGCACCTCGATCGACTGCGGTAGACGGGCCTTCTTGAGTTTTGCCGCCGAAATCGAAAGAGGAATGCTTCGAATGGTGCGGATGTTCGAGGTCACGTCTTCGCCGGTCTGACCGTCGCCGCGCGTGAGGCCCATTGTGAGCCGTGCACCACTATCGGAGTTTGGGTCTGGGCCGGGCTGATAGCTAAGCGCCACGCTCAAGCCGTCGAGCTTGAGCTCGGCGGTGTATTCGACGGGCAGCGCGCCGGCCAGCTCGTGCACGCGGCGGTCCCAGTCGGCCAGCTCATCGGCGTTGTATGCGTTGTCGAGCGAGAGCATAGGCCGCGAGTGCTGTGCTTTTTTGAAGCCCTCGGCGGGCTTGCCGCCCACGCGCTGCGTCGGCGAGTCGGGCGTCACGAGCTCGGGATGCGCCGCCTCAAGTTTCTTTAGTTCGTTCATCAGCGCGTCGTACTCGGCGTCGCCGATCTCTGGCTTGTCGAGCACGTAGTAGAGATGCTCGTGACGGCGAATTTCTTCGCGCAGCTTTTCGATCTTGCGTACGACGTCGCGCTTGGGAGCCGGCTCGCTCATAGCGAGAATTATAGCCAGCGGAGTTGGCGGACTCGGTGGGATTCGGTGCTTCCATCCCCGGTCCCCAAAAGCGAGGGACCGGGGACACCCTTTTTACTTTGAATCACCCTTCAGCCCGCGGTCCCTGAGCATGGGCTCGATGCTCGGTTCCCCTCCCCGCCACGTGTCGTACATCTTCTGCAGATCCTCGGTGTTGCCGCGCGAAAGCACCATCTGCCGAAAACGATCGCCGTTCGAGCGCGTCAGGCCGCCGTTATCCAGGAACCACTGGAAGGCGTCGTCGTCGAGCATCTCGCTCCACGAATACGCGTAGTAACCGGCAGCGTAGCCGTTGGCCCAGATGTGCAGGAAGTAACTGGAACGGTAGCGCGGTGGCACATAGCTGAGATCGAGATGCGTGCGCTTGAGCGCTTCGATTTCGAACTTGTCGGGATCCTGGAGGGGCGCGCTCGTGGGCAGAGTGTGCCATTCTAGATCGAGCTCGGACGCAGCGAGTATCTCCGTGAAATCGTAGCCCTCGTTGAAGTTCTTCGATTTGACGATCTTCGCCATGAGCTCGGCGGGCATGGGTGCACCGGTCTTGTAGTGGCGCGCGTAATGTGCAAAGACCGAAGGATAGCTGGCCCAATGCTCATTGAATTGCGATGGAAACTCCACAAAGTCGCGCGGCACCTGCGTGCCCGACAAGCTCGGATACACGGTATTAGCGAACATGCCGTGTAACCCGTGGCCGAATTCGTGGAACATCGTGGTCACGTCGTCAAAGCTAAGCAGCGCGGGCTGGCCTGGCGCGGGCTTATCGAAGTTGGCCACGTTGAAGACCACCGGCAACTGGCCCAGCAGTTTCGACTGGCCGACCAGCACGTCCATCCACGCTCCGCCATTCTTGTTGTCGCGCTTGAAGTAGTCGCAGTACCACAAGGCCAGCGGCTTCTCGTCAGCGTCAAAGACCTCAAAGACGCGTACGTCCTGCTGGTAAACAGGCAGGTCCTTGCGCTCTTTGAAGGTGAGGCCGTAGAGTTCGTGCGCGGCGTAGAAAACGCCGTTTTCGAGCACGTTATTCAGCTCGAAGTAGGGCTTGATCTCCGACTCGTTCAGGTCGTATTTCGCCTTGCGGACCTGTTCGGAGTAGAACTCCCAATCCCACGGCTCCACCTTGAACCCGCCACCCTGCGCGTCAATCAGGGCCTGGATGTCCTTGGCTTCTCCTGAAGCTCTGGCCGTGGACGCAGGCACTAGCGCATCGAGAAACTTCTTCGCTGCCTCGGGCGTTTTGGCCATCTGATCGGTCAGGTTCCACGCCGCATAGTTGGAGAAGCCGAGCAGCGCGGCCTTTTCAGCGCGCAACTGGGCGAGCCTCGCGGTAACGGCGCGCGTGTCGTTGGCATCGCCGCGCTCCGCACGATTCCAGGAATTCTCAAAGATGGCCTGGCGCGTGGCGCGGTCGGTGAGAAACGCCAGATCCGGCTGCTGCGTGGTGTTCTGTAGCGGAATCCGCCAACCGTGCGTCTTTGCGTCCTCGGCGGCGGCGGCGATTTGCGCTTCGGTCAGTCCGGCAAGCGTCTTTACGTCCGTTGTTGAGAACGCGCCGGCCTTGGCGGCTGCGAGCAGCTTTTCCTGAAACGTGTTTTCGAGCGTCGATTCTTCTTCGTTGAGCTTTTTCAGCTTGGCCTTGTCGGCGTCGGAAAGGTTGGCGCCCGCCTTCACGAATTGCTGATAATCGTATTCCACCAGGCGCAGCGATTCAGGATCGAGGTGGAGCGATGCGCGCTGGTCGTAGACCGCTTTCACGCGCGCAAAAAGTTTCGAGTTCAGAAAGATCGCGTCCTGATGCGCGGCCAGGCGCGGGGCTTCGTATGTCTGCACCTTCTGCAACTCATCGTTAATGTTCGCGCCCGTGACGCAGTTGAACACCAGCATGGCCCGCGAGAGCAACTGGCCGGAGCGCTCCAGCGCGACGATGGTGTTTTCAAACGTGGGCGGCGCGGAATCATTGGCGATGGCCTCAACCTCATTGATCTGCATCGCCATGCCCGCATCGATGGCCGGCTGGTAATCGCTGTCCTTGATCTTGTCGAAGGGCGGCGCCTGAAACGGCAGCGTGCTGGGCGCGTAAAAGGGGTTGTTCGGTCCGAAAGCGGCGGTTGGCGCCGGCGTTTGCGCGGAAGCGGAAGCAGCCCCCAGAACAAGCGAAATTCCAGTCGTCAAAATGCTCCTTTTCACCCTATTGATATCAAGCTTCATCATGGCGATATTGGCTCCTCGTAAAGCCTTTTCATCCATTCTCGATTGTAGGCGAATCCGTGATTGCGATCGAACCCGCCCACTCATTATGCCCCTGAGCGGCGGCCTTGTGCCGTGACAAACCGCACGCAAGACCCCCTACAATAGCAACATCCGGCCGGAGGCCCCGAGGCCCACGGCTGGCAGATAAACGGAAGAAGAAGGAATCGAGAAGCAATGACACAAACTGCGACCGCTCCTGAAGCTCGCACGCAAGCCGAAAATCTGGATCTGCTGGCCGACGTGGCCGTGAACGTCGGGCTGGGCCTCAAGCCGGGCCAGGAACTTGTGATGACGGCGTCGCTCGATTCTGTGGCACTGGCGCGCCGCATCACCGAGCATGCGTATCGTGCCGGGGCAACGCTCGTGACCACGCTTTTGAACGACGAAGAGTCCGCCCTGCTGCGTTACCGGCACGCGTCCGATGCCAGCTTCGATCACGCGGCCAAGTGGCTCTACGACGGCATGGCGGCGGCGTTCAAGAGCGGCGCCGCGCGCCTCGCCATTGCCGGAGCCAATCCTGCGTTGCTTTCGAACGAAGATCCCGACAAGGTAGGCCGCGCCAATCGCGCTGTCTCGCAGGCCTACCGTCCCGCTCTCGAGCTGATTACGCGCCACGAAATCAATTGGACCATCGTGGCCGGGGCCACGCCTGCATGGGCTGCGGCCGTCTTTCCCAATGACAACCCCGAAGAGGCCCTGCAGAAGTTGTGGAACGCTATTTTCGCGACGACACGCATCAGCACCGCGGATCCCGCGAGCGCATGGAGAGCGCACGACGCCGAATTGCAAAAACGCGCGGCTTTTATGAATGCCAAGCGCTACTATGCCCTGAAGTATCGCGGCCCCGGCACCGATTTCAGCCTCGGACTGGCCGACGATCATGAGTGGCTGGGCGGCGGGACGACAGCGGGAAATGGCATCTATTGCATCGCCAACATGCCCACGGAGGAGATCTTCAGCGCCCCGCATAAGGACCGCGCCGACGGCACTGTGACCGCTACCAAGCCGCTCTCACACCAGGGCACAATGATTGAAGGCATCCAGGTGCGCTTTGAAAAGGGGCGCATTGTGGAAGTTCACGCGACGCGCGGCCAGGAAGTGTTAGAAAAAATGATCGACACCGACGAGGGCGCGCGGAGGCTGGGCGAGGTGGCGCTGGTTCCCCACTCCTCCCCCATCGCGCAAAGCGGTTTGGTTTTCCTGAACACGCTTTTTGACGAGAACGCAGCATCGCACATCGCACTCGGCCAGTCGTATTCGTCGTGCCTGCGCGACGGAGACAAGCTTTCGCCGGAGCAACTCGCCGCCAGGGGCGCCAACGACAGTTTGATTCACGTGGACTGGATGATCGGGTCCGGCGAATTGGATGTCGACGGCATCACCGCATCCGGCGTCGAAGAGCCGCTGATGCGCGGGGGCGAGTGGGCGATCGCGGTTTAGAGCGGAGTTAGCGGGGTTGGCGGAGTTAGCGGAGTTAGGTCGGCGCCAGCAGGCATTGAAGTAAGAACTCAGATCGGAACGCAAGACGCATGGAACCTGTTACGCATTTCCTTACCGGCGCATGCATCGGCCGCGCCGGGTTCAATCGCAAGACGGCTTATGCCACGTTGGCCGCGCTGCTGGCCGCAGAGGCCGCTGATTTGGATATCTTCTGGACCGTCGCAGGCCCGGTAGAGGTGCTGAAGCATCATCGCGGCATCACGCATACCTTCTGGGCGGTTCCGGTGGTGGCAGGCGTGGTGGTCGGCACGGTTTGGCTGCTTGATCTCGGACTCAAAAGGCGGCGGCGCAATGTTGTGGCTAAGGACCAGCCGGCCAATTTACAGCCGATTCAGTGGGCCTGGCTCTACCTAACCACGTGCGTTGCTGCGCTCAGCCACTTGCTGCTCGATTGGACCAACAACTACGGCGTGCGGCCCTTCTTCCCATTCAATCCGCATTGGTATGCGGGCAGCTTCATGTTCATCGCGGAACCGGTAATGTGGGCGCTGCTCTTCCTGGCGTTTTTTATGCCGTGGGTGCTGGGGCTTGCCGATCGCGAGATCGGGGCGCGGAAACAGAGGTTTCGCGGCCGCGGCTGGGCCATCTTCGCGCTCAGCGGAATGCTGGTGCTGGGCTGCTGGCGCTGGGCCGAGCACGCCCAGGCGCTGGTGATGGTGAGCAACGCGCCAATCTCCACCGAGCCGGCTCTGCGCGTGGCCGCCGAGCCCTACATGGTGAATCCCTTCCGCTGGCACGCGATCGTCGAGACACCGAATCTCTATCAGACCGCAGAGGTCAACACTCACACCGGAACGATCGACAGCGATCCGAGCGATGTGATGTATAAGCCGGCCGACACCGCCGCCGTGGAAGCCGCCAAACAGACCGGACTCGGCAAGGTCTATCTCGATTGGGGAACGTGGGCCGTGTTACGCGACGTTGGACCTGAACCGATTCCGGGCGTGTTGCCGGGACTGGAACCGCCGAATCTTCCGCCCGGTCGCGCGTGGACCACGATCGAGTTTTCCGACCTGCGCTTCGACTATTCGTTTCTGGCCACGGGCAGCGCGATCCCTGGAACCGGCGGCCATGCCCCGCTCTCCGGCTGGGTCTACATTGTGGACGGGAAAGAGGACGCCGGCGAAGTGATGAACGGCCGGGTGCAGAGATAGGGTGTACTCGCATGATCCCCCACCCTTTCCGCAAGACACGCGGAAAGGATGGGGCAACCCAGACCACATGGGGCGGAACAAATCTTCGACAGTTTGCCGCGGCGGAAATATTTGTTGCTCTCGTGGAAGGGTCTGGGTTGACCGCACGGCGCGCGCACCTCAGAATGGAAGAAGTCCTTTGTTTGCGTATTCAGGTTATTTGGGCCCGGAATCTCCGGCAGACCCCGCATCATGAGGTGGACATGGCCGCTTATTTGCTCTTGCTGGTAGCCGTTTTATCGCGCGTAATTCCTCACGCTCCGTGGTGGAGCTTTACGGCAGTCACGGGTTGCCTGCTTTACTTTGGCGCCAAGCGTCCGTGGCGCGAGATGCTCGCGCCTCTGGCGGCTTTGATCACGGCCGATTGTTACCTGACGGTCTTCCGGTATTCCGGCTATTCAATGAACTGGAGTTTTTCTGCGTTCTCCTGGGGCTGGTATCTGGCCGCGATGGTGCTGGGCTCTATTCTGCTGCGCAACCGCGTGACTTTCGCGCGCGGGGCCGCGGGCGCAATTCTGGGGCCGACTTCGTTTTTCCTTGTTTCCAACTTCGGTGCGTGGTTCTCAAACCCCTTCAACACCTATCCGCGCACGCTCGCCGGACTGGAAACCTGCTACTGGGCCGGTGTGCCGTTCTATCGCAATGATCTGGTCGCGACGTCGCTTGTGCTTGCCGTAATGCTGGGAGTTCCCGCGCTGGTTCGGCGCATGCACGGGGTCAGCGCGCAAGAGGCGCTGGCGGGAAAGTAGCGTTGTTCGGGAACGAATTCGCCGGGGAGAAAGAATGGCGGCCGCTGTTCAACCCACGCGCGTGCCCATCGAAGTCTATCTGAAGTCCTCCTACGAGCCTGACGCCGAGTACGTGGATGGCGTGATCGAGGAAAGACCGGCGGCGCTGTGGGATCATGCGGACTGGCACAGCGCGGTTCAGGTGTTTTTCGGCTCCCGGCGAGTTGAGTTCGGAATTCGCGTGCGGCCCTCGCTGCGAATGCATACAGGGCCGAATACAATCCGCGTTCCCGACGTGACCGTCCTCGACCGAAATCTACCCGTCGAACAGATCGTCACGCATCCGCCTATCGCGGTCTTTGAGATCCTGTCGCCCGAAGATTCGCTCAACCGCATGATGACCAAGCTGGCCGACTACGATCGCATGGGGATCAAGACGATCCTCGTCCTCGACCCGAATGGCCAGCATTTCCGCTATCTTGACGGAAAATTGGAGCCGCTGCCTCCGGAGCCATTCGATCTTCCCGGCAGTGCTTGCCGCTTCGACCTTTCTGCAATCGAAAAGCTGTTGGACTAGGGCGCTTTTCCTCGCATCCGAAGGAGCTTCCAACCGGCGATTCACCGTCTTCCCGCCAGACGTCAGTCCGCGAGCAGCTTGCCCTGGCGTTTCTTGCGTATCCACCACCACGCGAATCCGATCACGGCCAGCGCACCCACAATTGGCACCACGACCAGGGCGTGCCGCGCCACTAGATCGACGGCGCCGGGACCGAGCTTGAGCACCAGCAGGGAGAGCGCCAGCCAACGCACCATTCTTCCCGCGAACACAGCCAGCAGAAAATAAGGCACCCGCATCTCAAATACGCCGGAAGCGAAGATGAACATCTTCCAGGGCGTCGGCGGCGGCATCATCGAGGGGATCATCACGGCCAGGAACTCCTGGCGCTCGAAGCGGTCGCGCAGCCTTTCGAATCTCGCGCGGTCCACGCGCTTGAGCAGGAACAGTTCGCCCCCGGCGCGGCCCAACCCGTAGGGCAGCAGCCCGCCGATGGCCGAACCCGCGGCCGCCATCAGGCAGTAGATCCAGAAGTGCGGCTTGTCATTCCACACGTAGAGGGCAAGGATCGCGTCCATGGGGACGGGAATGCTCGACGAATCGAGCACGGCGACCGCGCCCACGCCCCAAATCCCCCATTTCAACAGCGCGGGCAGAATTACCAGCTTCCAATCTGCCAGGATGTGCGCAACAAATCGCTTCAATCGCGGTCCCTTTCCGGCCTATCGTACGTCAATTCAACAAGAACCATTGTACGAGGCGCGTGACAGCAGCTGAAACTGCCCGCTTGCGCAAGGATTTGCAGGAAATGAGAGAATAGACGGAAAGGATTTGAGAACGGAGCCTGCAAGAGAGTACGTGTGTTTTGGACGGCTCCATCGCACTGAATGCCCACCAGCGAAGCGCCAGCCGAAGTAAACGAACCCAAGGGACCCGCCAAAGCCGGCCCGCAAACGGGCAGCTCTGCGCAGGAAACCTCTATCACGGGCTCGATCCTTGGCTTGGACACTTTCTCCGCGCGCGACCTGGAACCGCGTGAATTCGAACCGCGCGAAGAGGTCTCGCCCCAGGGGCCTGGTGAAGAAGAAGCGGGCTCGCCCGCCCCGCGTGGCTCGCGCTGGCTGGACTACGACACCCACGAACTGCTGGAGATGATCAGCGAGCTCGAAGACGAGCGGCGCTGGGCGCGGCTGCGCGAAGGCGTTCTGTGGGCGGTGCTGGTGCATATTGTTCTGCTCTTTTGCCTCTATTTAGTTCCCAAGTACGTCCTCAGGACGCCGATAGTCGATGATTTTGACCGCATCAAGCAGCACGAGGACCAGATCGCGCTCGATCAGTTGCCCGATGCGATGCGTGAACTGCAGAAGCCGAAGGTGGCTCCGAAACCGCTGACGAAGCCGCTCATCGACAAGCAGACGTTGGACGAGATGAAGAAGCGGGCGGAGCAGGCGCCGCCTCCGCCTGCGCCCGAGCAGCAGCAGACGCCGGAGCAGCCCAAGCCGCAGCCCACACAGCCGCTGCCGCCCAATCCGCAGTCGCAGGCGCCAGATGCGCCGCGCCCGCAGGCCGTCCCCGCCAAGCCCAACTTCGCCATGGGCTCGCAGAACCCGGCCGATCAGCTTCGCCAGGATATGCAACACGCCATGCACGGGCAGGGGCAGGGCTACGGCAGCCAACCGTCCGGCGGGAGCGGGCTGGCGAGGCACCCCGGAGCGGGCAGCGGTTACGAGGTACTTTCCGACACGCAGGGCGTCGATTTCAACTCCTGGCTGTCTCGCTGGCACTACATTACACAGATGACCTGGGACCCCTTGATCCCCGACGAAGTGAACCCACCCATCCTCAAATCGGGTATCGTAGCCGTTCGCTTCAAGGTGTTGCCCAACGGTCAGGTCATCGACATGCAACTGGATGGCCGCTCCGGCGACACGGGCCTCGATCGCGCGGCCTGGGGTGCGATCACGGGATCGAGTTATCCGCCGCTGCCGCACGAGTTCCACGGTCCCTATCTTGAGTTGCGCGCCTACTTCCTTTACAACGAGCGGTCGCAGTAAATCAGCGAGGCCGGGGATTGGGCGATTGCCCAAGGGTCTTCTGACCGTCCTTCGCTTCTTCAGTCCTCGTCAAATTGCCGGAATGCGCGCTCCAAGCTCCGTCCCCCGTAAAGAATACGCAAAATAGCAACGGTATCTGACCTGACGCGGAACGCGATCAATGCTCGCCTCTCAAAACCAATCACGCGCAATCCAGGGCGCAAATCTTCACGCAAGGTTCCCCGTTCCGGAATTGTCCGAAGGCCCATGCAAGCCTTCTCAATACGGTCGATATAAGCTACTGCTCGTTCCGGATTGCCATGCCCTGCGATGTAGTCGTATAGATTGAAAAGATCGTCTTGAGCCTCGGGAGTAAAGGTGACCTTGCGTTTCACGCTCTGCGCGGCTTTCTAGAGCGATGCCGCGATCGGACGGCTGCAAAAACTGCTTCGGCGGGAACGGCTCGCTTGGGATCGGCTTCAAGCGCATCGTATGCAGCCACTACTTCCCCGCGCAGCCATCGTTCCACGGCAGCATCCCGCTCCTCCAGCGCGCGCAGGCCGGCTCGGACCACTTCACTGGCCGACGCGTAAGTCCCAGAGCGGACCAGCCGGTCAATGTAACGGTCCTGCTCCCTTGGCAGGCTGAATGTACGCTTTTCGCAGGGGGAAGTCGGCATCGATATAGCTCCTCCCGGAAATTCTAGCATGAGTATGAAGGATTCATACTCGCCAACTCTCAGTTATCCTCACCGCTGGTTCCCCTAATTCGCTTGCCTGGGTAGCGGTTCATCCACCTGCAATCCTTCCACAGTCGCTGCGCCTTCCCCATCGGGGCCGCGCGGATTGTGCCCCGCATCCAGATCGATGCCGTCCTGCATCAGCAGCGCCTCGTAGACCGGCGTATGCCGCCAGTGCCGCGCCAGCGCAAACGCGCTCATGTTGGCAATCATGAGGGGCAGCACCAGCCCGTAACCGCCGGTCATCTCAAAGATGATGAGGATCGAAGTCATGGGCGCGCGCACAATGCCGGCGAACACCGCGCCCATGCCCACTACGGCGAAGGCGCCGATGGAATCGGTCGAGTGATGGAAGACCGTCACGTCAAGGTAGCCGACTGCGCCGCCCAGCATGCCGCCCATGAAGAGCGCCGGCGCAAAAATTCCGCCGGAACCGCCGCTGGAGTACGACGTGACCGTGGCGGCCAGCTTGAGCATGCACAAAACTACCATCGCCGTAACCGGAAGTCCGCCAAGAAGCGCCAGAGTGAGCGTGGGATAGGGATTGCCGGCAATGCCGTTCAAGTGAAAAAACAGCACCCCAACCACAGCGAGGCTTCCCGTGGCTGCGCCGCCGATTGCGGGGCGAACCCACGCGGGAACGCTGGAGAGCCCCCTGAACCATTTGCGCAGCCACAACAGCGAATCGGTGAATACCACGGAGACGATGGCGGCCAACAAGCCGAGCAGCGCATACCACACCAGCGACGAGCCCTTGGCCAGCGTGTAGCTCTGGAGCTTCGGCACAAAGAATACGGGACTGGTGCCGAGAATGCTGTGCTCCACCACGGCCGCCAGCGCCGCGGCCACAATCACGCCCGAAAGCATGGTCTGGTCGAGGCTGCCGATGAGTTCCTCCAGCGTGAAGGTGACGGCGGCGATAGGCGCGTTGAAGGCCGCGGCAATGCCCGCTGCCATGCCCACCGAGGTCATGCGCTTCTGGTTCACCGGGCTCAGCCGCGCCATACGCGCAAGAAAGCTGCTCACCCCGGCGCAAATCTGCACCGTAGGGCCTTCCACGCCCAGTGAGGCGCCGCTGCCTAGTTGCAGCGCACACAGCACGAACTTCCCAACCGTCTCCTTCATGGTGATGGCGCCGGCGCGGAAGGTGTAGGCGGTTTTCACCTGGGGAATGCCGCTGCCCGCCGCCGCAGGAACCCAGTAGGTGAGTCCCAAGCCGACCACGAGCCCGCCGACTGCCGGCGTCAGAATCATCCACCAGATCCAGGCGTGCCCTGGAGCCGCAGAGGCGCGATCGATGAGGAGTGCATACAGCCGCGCCACGTTTACGTGAAAGGCAACTGCAGACAATCCGCATATTCCGCCGGCCACGATGGTGATCGCCAGCAGCCGCTGCCGCTCGTTGGGCATGCGCCGCGCCAGCCACGCGAAAAAACGCGTATCGAGGCCCTGAATGCCGACCCAATATTTCAATTTCGGGAATCCCTCGCTGAGAAGAAGCGTGCACTTCCAGTATAGGATCAGGGGTCAGGAGATCCCCGGTCCCGGCAGCTTCTCCTTCCTCAAGGATTTGCGCTAGAATTTTCCTGTACCGTATGTCGAATCTCTTCCCATCCGGTTTGCCCTTCTTCAAGCGCTTCCGCCGCGGCCGCCACGACCGTGGACGCTGACCCTTCCCGCTGAGTAATCTAGTTTCTGCAGGTTTCGCCCGCACGATTGTCTGCGCCGGTCCTCGCGTTCAGGTACGCGCCGGCCAGCTAACTGCGCTAATACACCAACTCCGCTAGCTCGGCTAACGCTGCTAGCTCCGCTGAGAGGATCTACCGATGAACAGCTTCTCCTCGAAGGCCGTGCTCACTTCCGGCAATCGCTCTTACACCTTCTATCGCCTGCCGGCGCTCGCCGACCGCGGCTTTAATCTTGCGCGGCTGCCCTTCAGCCTGAAGATTCTGCTGGAGAATTTGCTGCGCCGCGAAGACGGCGTGAACGTCACGGCCGCCGACATCGAATTTCTGGCCAACTGGGACGCAAAGGCCGAGCCCAGCCGCGAAATCGCCTACATGCCCGCGCGCGTCCTCATGCAGGATTTCACCGGCGTACCCGCGGTCGTCGATCTGGCGGCCATGCGCGACGCCATCAAGACCCTGGGCGGCGATCCCGAGCGCGTGAATCCCCTCGCGCCCGCCGAGCTCGTCATCGACCACTCCGTGCAGGTGGATGAATACGGCACACCCATGGCCTACGAGGCCAATTCCCTGCTTGAATTCCAGCGCAACCGCGAGCGCTACGCGTTTTTGAAGTGGGGGCAATCGGCTTTCCGGAATTTCTCCGCAGTGCCGCCCGGCATGGGCATCTGCCATCAGGTAAATCTTGAATATTTAGCTCGTGTAGTCTTCACCAAAGAATCAGACAGCGGAGCTGTGGCGTATCCCGATACGCTGGTCGGCACCGACTCGCACACTACCATGATCAACGGGCTCGGCGTGCTGGGCTGGGGCGTGGGCGGCATCGAGGCCGAGGCGGCCATGCTGGGGCAGCCGGTTTCCATGCTGATCCCGCAGGTGGTCGGCTACAAACTCACCGGCAAACTGCGCGAGGGCGCCACGGCCACCGATCTGGTGCTCACCGTGACCCAGGCGCTGCGCAAGCTCGGAGTCGTCGGCAAGTTTGTCGAATTCTACGGTCCCGGCATCGCGGAGCTGCCGCTTGCCGACCGCGCCACCATCGGCAACATGGCGCCGGAGTATGGCGCGACCTGCGGCATCTTCCCCGTCGACGCAGAGACGCTCCGCTACCTGCGCCTGACCGGGCGCAGCGAAGAGCAAATCGCGCTTGTCGAGGCCTATTACAAGGAGCAGGGGCTCTTCCACGCTGCCGGCGCGCCCGAGGCCGAATACACGCAGACGCTTTCGCTCGACGTGGGCGACGTGGAGCCCAGTGTGGCCGGACCCAAGCGCCCGCAGGATCGCGTGCTGCTGAAGGACGCGGCCGCGAGCTTTGCGCAACAACTGCCCACGCTGCTCGCGCCCACGGCCAAGCCGCTGGGCTCGCGCACGGCCGCCGCGTGGCAGCGCGATGCAGTCACCGATGCCGCGGTAGCCGTTGAAGACAACGAGGGTCCGGACACTTCGTCCGCGCCTGCCGAAACCCCATTGCACGTGACGACCACCGTGAAAGAACGCTTTGGCGTCGATCCCGATCGCTATCTCGATCACGGCTCAGTCGTCATCGCCGCCATCACTAGTTGCACCAATACCTCGAACCCCTCGGTGATGGTCGCCGCGGGATTGCTGGCAAAGAAGGCCGTGGAACGCGGTCTCAGTGTCCCGCCGTGGGTGAAGACTTCGCTCGCGCCGGGGTCACGCGTCGTCACCGACTATTACCGGAAGGCCGGCCTGCTGCCTTACCTTGAAAAGCTGCGCTTCAACGTAGTGGGCTACGGCTGCACCACGTGCATCGGCAACTCGGGGCCGCTGCCCTCCGACGTTTCAAAATCAATCGAAGACCACGGCCTGGTCGCAGTCAGCGTGCTCAGTGGCAATCGCAACTTTGAAGGCCGCGTGAACGTGGACGTGCGCGCCAACTATCTGATGAGCCCGCCGCTGGTTGTCGCCTACGCGCTCGCCGGACGGATCGGCCACAACTTCGACAGCGAGCCGCTGGGCAACGACAAGCAGGGAAAGCCAGTTTATCTGCGCGACATTTGGCCCACGCAAGCCGAGGTGGCGAGCACCATCGAGCGCGCCGTAACCAGCGAAGGCTACCGCAGGGAATACGCCACGGTTTCGCAGGGCGACGCCAGTTGGCAGGGCCTGAGCTTCCCGACCGGCGACGTCTATCAGTGGGAAACGGATTCGACTTACATCCGCAAAGCGCCGTACTTCGACGGTATGAATGCAAAGCCTGCTCCCATCGAAAACATTGCCGGCGCGCGCGTGCTGGCGGTGCTGGGCGACTCCGTAACCACCGACCACATTTCGCCAGCCGGATCGATCAAGGCCAACGGACCGGCGGGAAAATATCTTGCCGACCACGGTGTGAAGACTGCGGACTTCAACAGCTACGGCTCGCGCCGGGGCAATCACGAGGTGATGGTGCGCGGTACCTTTGCTAATGTACGCCTGCGCAACAAACTCGCACCGGGAACCGAAGGCGGCGTCACACGCCTGCTGCCCGAGGGTGAGCAGATGTCGATCTTCGACGCCAGCGTGAAGTATGCCGAGCGCGGTGTTCCGCTGATCATTCTCGCCGGCAAGGAATACGGCTCCGGTTCTTCGCGCGACTGGGCCGCCAAGGGACCAAAGCTGCTCGGCGTGCGCGCCGTCATTGCTGAAAGCTTCGAGCGCATCCATCGCTCGAACCTTGTGGGCATGGGCATTCTGCCGCTCCAGTTTGCTCCGGGCGAGAATGCAGAGTCGCTCGGCCTTACCGGAGAGGAGATCTACGATTTCCCCGGCCTCACCGCACTCTTGAAGGATCGCCTGGCCAACGGCCGCACGCTGCGCGTGAAAGCCACCACGAACGACGGCACTGTGAAGGA
The DNA here is from genome assembly GCA_031296305.1 of Occallatibacter sp. Lineage (GTDB taxonomy): Bacteria > Acidobacteriota > Terriglobia > Terriglobales > Acidobacteriaceae > Telmatobacter. Next base: position 33,411 of record JARLFZ010000017.1, read on the forward strand.
ATTTGATACGCTAGTGCGCATCGACACGCCGCAGGAAATCGAGTATTACGAGCACGGCGGCATTCTGCAGTACGTATTGCGGCAGCTAGCTGCTAAATAGGCGGAAGCGGAGGACGGGCTACGCGCCCGTTTTGCGCTCGCCATCCAGCACCTCATCGAGCAACACGCGCAGGCTGGTGGTGCGCACACGGCCCTCGCGCGGATCGGCCGACTTGGCCTGCGACAATTCATCGGCGAGGTTCAACGCGGCCAGCACGGCCACGCGCAACGAGTCCGCGGTTTTTCCCTGCGCGGCGACGGCGCGCATCTTGGCGTCAACATAAGCGGCCAGATCGCGAATGTGCCGCTGATCCTCCCCCGACAGATGGTAGAGCTGGTCGTAGATCTCCACCGTCACGTATTCGCCCGGATTGCTGCGCGGCTCTTCGGCCATCACTTCCTCACAGTTCCAGCGAGTCGAGCTGCTTGAGCAGCCGCTCCACGCGCTGCCGCACCTGATCGCGTTCCGCGCGCAACGCATGCAACTCGTTTTGCAGTTGGTCAAAGGAGGACGACTGCGCCAGCACCTGCGCTTCGGCCTGCGTCACGCGAGCTTCCAATTCTGCGCTGCGTGCCTCCGCCTCGGCGCGCGCCTGCCGTTCCCGCTTCACCAGTTCCACAGCGCGGCGGATGCGCTCTTCTAGCGCAGCAAAATCGTCGGCGCTCACCGCCAATGCTGCCGGCTCCTCATGTGAGAGGTGCGGCTGGTCAATGCTCGCCGATTGGCTCGCTGTTTGGCCCGCCGTTTCCACGGCAGCATCCGATTCCCACAAAGTCTCTGACATCGCTTCAACCTCCGCCACCAGGGCCCATTTCCGTTTGAGTATAACCTCGACTGCGTTGGATTTCTCGCTCAAACGCGCAGCCGCGCCCCTGCTTTGCCAACTGCTTCCACCACCTGCGCCTGGAACTTCTGCAGCTCCTCTTCCCGCAGGGTGCGATCGGGCGCCTGGAACGTGGCGCCCAGCAGGAGCGCATACTCCTGTGCGCCCAGCCGGGCATCGCGGAACACCTCGCGCACGCGCCACTCCGCCAGCTCGGGGATCTGCAATCCGGCCATGGCGCTGTCGATCTTTTCCCAGTGAATGCTCTCGTGCAGAACCAGCGAAAAATCGCGACGCACGGGCTGATAGCGCGAGACCTCGCGCGCGATGGGCCGGCGCAATGGCAACTTGTAGAGCCGGTCGAGATAGATCTCGCCCAAAAGCACGGCGTCCTTGATCTTTCGGGCCGCAGCCTCGCGCGGATGCAGTTGGCCGAACCAGCCAACAGTCAACCCGTCCGCGACCACCCGTGACGACCGGTAGGGATGCAGCCACTGCGGCGTCAGGCCGGCGTCCGCGGGAAAGCGGTCGAAGTATATGCCGCGCGTTTCGAACCGCGACACCACTTGTTCCACCACGCCCTTCACATCGAAGAAATCAAAAGCGCGGCCAGAATGCAACGCACTCTCCTGTGGCAATGCGCCCACCGCACCAAAGGCCAGCGTCGGCCGCTCGTCCACCTTGTCCGTGGTGCCAGCAAAGACCGTGCCCATTTCAAACAGGCGCACATCGTTGACATCGCGATTCAGGTTGCCTGCAATCATGGTCAACATGCCGGGCACAAGCGACGGGCGCAGCACGCCAGCCTCTTCACTGAGCGGATTGCCGAGCGGCACCACGAGCCCAGGCTGCGGCGCGGTCAGCGCGCCCTCCGTAGCGGAGCAGAAGGTGCTTGAGATCGCCTCATGGAATCCGGCGGCCAGCAACGTGCTGCGCGCGGTTGCTTCTTTCTCGGCCCACGGCAGCGCCCGCACGCCTCCGCCGAACTCGGGGAGCGTGTTGGCAAAGCGGTTGTAACCGTAGACGCGAGCGACTTCTTCAATCAGATCGATCTCGCGCTCGAGATCGAGCCGCCAACTGGGCAGCGTGACTTCCCACGAATTTTGTCCAAGGGTCTGCCGCACCGCAGGTGCCAGTCCACATCCCAGCGCCGCCAGCACGCTTTCAACCGTCGCCGCAGTGATTCCCTCTTCATCAATCGTCGTGCCCAGGATGCGCTGCACTTCACTTAAAGCGAGGGCGACGGGCTTGCGAAGCGCAGTGCGCGCCTCGGCCGCCGGCACGCGCGCGTCGACCAGCTCGCCTTCAATCGATCCACCGTTTGCGAGTAGGATTGCGCTTACAATCGCCGACGCAACCGGCGCCGCGTTAAAGTCCGCGCCGCGCTCGAAGCGATGGCTGGCGTCGGTGTGCAGGCTGTGACGCCGCGCGGTTTGCCGCACCACCATGGGATCGAACCACGCTGCCTCGACGAGCACATTTTTCGTATCGGGCGTAATCATGGTGTCCCAGCCGCCCATTACGCCGGCCAAGCCCAGCGCCTTCTTGTGATCGGCGATGACTAGGTCGTCGGCATCGAGCACGCGCTCCACACCATCAAGCGTCTTCAGCCGCTCACCCTTGCGTGCGCGGCGCACAACAATGCCGCCCTCGAGCTTATCGAGATCGAAGACGTGTGTGGGCTGACCCATCGCCAGCCATGCAAAGTTCGTGGCATCGACGGCGTTGGAGATTTTCTTTTGCTCGAGAAGCGCGAAGTACGTTGCGACTTCAGCGCCCGCGAACCAGTCGCGCGATTCGCCGATGGTGACGTCGCGCAATATCCGCGCTGTGAAGCGGCCGCAGGCATCTTCGGCCTCGATCTTTACTGAAAAAGGCTGGCCGCCTGCGCGAGGCTCGGGAATTGGGAATGCCAACTCTGGCAGTGGAAGTCCATAAATCGCCGCCGCCTCGCGCGCAATCCCGTAGTGGTTCATCGCATCCACGCGGTTGGTGGTAATGTCCATCTCGTAGAGCGAGCCATTGTCGGGGCCGAGATCGTAGATGCCCTCGACTGCGATGCCCCGCAGAGTCAGGTCCTCGGCGAGCTGCGCGTCGTCGACGGAAAGCCCGGGCAAATAACTGCGAAGCCATTTGGTCAGTATCTTCATGCGAACTGCCCCAAAAACCGCATGTCCCCCGCGAAGAAGCTGCCGATTTCGCTGATGCCGTACTTCATCATGGCGATGCGTTCCACGCCCATGCCGAAGGCGAAGCCGGAGATCTTTTTCGGGTCGTATGCCGGCTGCTTTTCCTGGGCGAAGGCGAAGACCGCGGGATCGACCATGCCGCAGCCCAGCAGCTCAATCCATCCCGACTGCTTGCACTTGCGGCAGCCCTTGCCGCCACAGAAAATGCAACTGATCTGCACGTCGGCACTCGGCTCGGTGAACGGAAAGAACGAGGGGAAGAAGCGCGTTTTGACCGCCGAACCGAACAGCGCCTTCATGGCGTGGTCGAGCGTGCCCTTCAAATCGCTGAAGGTGATGTTGGTGTCGACGCAGAGCCCTTCGACCTGGTGGAAGATGGGCGAGTGCGTGGCGTCGGCGGCGTCGTTGCGGTGCACCTTGCCGGGGATCACGATGCGCACCGGCGGCGGCTGCTGCTCCATGGTCCGCATCTGCACAGGCGAAGTGTGCGTGCGCAGCAGCAAACGATCGCGCAGCGGCTTGCGCTCCTGCGCTGCGACCACCAGTGTGTCCTGCGTGTCGCGCGCCGGATGGCCGGGCGGAAAATTCATGCACTCGAAGTTGTAGTAGTCGGTTTCGACTTCGGGCCCCACACCCACCGAGTAACCAAGCGCCGCGAAGACCGAGACAATTTCGTTCAGCGTGCGCGTGATCGGGTGCTCCGCGCCCGTGGGGCGGCGCGTGCCGGGCAGCGTGATGTCGATGGCCTCGGCCCTGAGCGCGGCATCGGTGGCGGCATCGCTGGGACCCGCGCCCTCGAGCAAGGCCTCTACAAGTTCCTTGAGAACCTTGAAGCGCTGACCCACGGCTTTCTTCGCTGGCCCGGGGGCAGCTTTGAGCCAGCGGTCCGAGACTTCGTTGAGCAGGCCCTGCTTGCGGCCCAGCCACTGGAGCCGGAACGCTTCTGCGTCAAGCGCCGCGGCGCTTTCACGGGCCTGCGCCTCCAGCGAGGCAAACGCCTTTTCGAGCGCGGCCTCGTCAAATCCCGTCAGATTTGGAATATTCTCGTTCGTCATGCCGAATGTTCAGGATAAAGCATGGCATGCAGCAGCCGCGCGCCCCAGCGCGCCCCAAAGCCGCTAACCGCAAATTCCCTGCGGAAAACCGCGCACTTTGCCGTAGCATGGTGACCATGAAACGCATCGCTGCCGCCTGCCTCGCTCTCTGCGCCCTGATTCTGTGCGCCGCGCCACTCTCTGCCCAAGCCGCGCCTGCTCAGGCCGCCTCGGCCGTCTACCCGCTGCAAGATGGCTTTGTCGACGCGCACGGCGTGCTCATTTACTACGTGGAATTCGGCAAAGGGCCCCCGCTGGTGGTGCTGCATGGTGGACCCGGCGCGGACCACAGCTATTTTCTGCCTTGGCTGCTGCCGCTGGCGCGCACGCATCGCCTCATTTTTATCGATGAGCGTGGCTCCGGCCGCTCCGAGCGTTTGCAGGACCCGAGCAAGTACACCGTCGAGGGCGACGTTGAGGACATCGAAGCCGTGCGCGTGGCTCTCGGCCTGGGCAAAATCTCGCTACTCGGGCACAGTTGCGGCGGCGTGCTGGCGCAGGCTTACGCACTCAAATATCAGGAGCATTTGAGCCACCTGATCCTGAACAGCACCTTCGCGTCCACGCGCGAAATGAATGCCGTGCTGGCCCGGGAAAAAGCACAGATGCCGGCCGACAAACTGGCCCGCCTGAATGAACTGGAAGCCGCCGGCCTCTTCGGCAAGGGCGCAACCTGGGAGCACGGACGTTACCCGGCCGAGTACGAAACCCTTGCTTGGGGCGACGGATATTTCAAGTTCCTCTATGGCGCGCGGCCCGATCCCGCATACGATCCAGCCACCGGCAATGCGCCCACCAACTGGGATCTCTACCGCGAGATGTGGGGCTCGGATGGCGAGTTTGTCATCGACGGCAATCTGAAATCAGTGGAGTATGTGGACCGGCTGCCCAGCCTCCACGTGCCCACGCTGATCGTTGTGGGCGATCACGACGAATGCGACCCCAGCCTGAGCAAAGAGATGCACGAGAAGATCGCCGGCTCGAAGTTGACGATCCTGCCTAATGCGGGCCACATGAATTTTGTGGATCAGCCGGAGATGTGGCAAAAAACCGTACAGGGATTCTTGACGAATTGACTAGAGTCTGTCCATCAGGCCGATCTGTGCAAGGAAATCTCGCATATCTGCCTCGACAGTCGCGGCTCGTCGGAGGGCTTGAGCGTGAATCCAAGTCGCGAGTTCGATGGCAGGCATTCCCTTGCGGTATTCGGGCCAGATCCTCTTGAGAGCTTCCAACGCAAGTTCCGAAGTCTGAGGCCTCATTGTTTCTTGGTCGGGCAGGTGTCTCAGGAGGAAACCTTCATGGCAGGGATGTTGCCAGATGAGATGAATCCTGTGTTTTTGAGCGAGCAATGCAACTCGCCCATCACGTTCCGGGGCGTTTCCGAGCTTATCCGTATCCAAGATGATCGCGCGGTGAAGAAACGCGCCGCGCTTCGTCACCCTTTCGTGAATGCCCCGAATCGCACGCTCGACAAGAGAGAGCGGGTCGCCTCCGCCCAGAACGTCACAGTCCAGAAACAGGGGCAATCCGAGCGTATCGGCAATCACATTCAGGCATTTTCCGTATGACTGTTCGCTTTGCCCCTCGCAGCCCAGATAGATGCGCGCCCGTTGCGGAATCCGCAGCGCGCTCATCCAATCCGCGGTACAGCGCCGTACACGCCTCCGAGGTACTTCTGATAGAAGTTATCAACGCGGCGGACGCCCTCAATGTCTTTCAGACCATAGACACGCGTACGTCCTTGCTGATCTTTCTCTGCGAAGAAGATTTCTTCCTTACAAAGGTCTTCGAGCAACGAGGCGCTATGGCCGCTCATCCAGAGCTGGGCATTGTTGGGATTTTCCTCGGGATCTTGGAACCAGCGCAATATCTCCGGAAGGAAAGCAGGATGAATTGTTGAATCGAGTTCGTCGAGCACCGCGATTCCACCATACAGCAAGGCATCCCAAATGAGCGGGTAGACCCGAAGGAACTGGCGTGTCCCCTCACTCTCGAAGTGAAACTGAATGGGCTGTTCAAGGCCCTCGTGCTGGAACTGCGGCACTGGTCCGACGAACGCCATCTTGGCAAATGACATGGAGCGAATGCCAAGGTCCACCCGCCCTAATATCCCATTCAGGGCATCCACTAGGCGCGGCGTGTCCTTGTAGAACTTAAACACACTTTCGTCAGGAATCTCGACCTTCCGTTCAAATGGGTCAACGGAAGCGGTGAAAAAATTTGGGCCTATGTTCTTAGCCCACCATACTAACGCTGCGGCTGGTTCATGCTCGGCAAACTGCGTTATTGTCGAGGTGAGACTGACATTTCCGCGTAGTTTTGCCAGCACCTGGCTGAACCCTTTCAATGGGAAACCTGGGCTGCTGCGAACCTCGCCGTTCTCATTCCGTTCAAAGATGCGGCGGGATTTCCCGGAAACAGGCTGCAAACGGAACTCTTCCGATAGGACAGATAGCGGCTTTCCGCCCGCTCCTGCGAATCGCGCCTCATAAACAAAGCGAGCAGGATTAGGTTCACCTAAGTACAGTTCATCTTCCTTGGCGGAGACAGGGAGTCTGTCAAATTCAACTTTTATTCTCACAGGGTCAGTATTGCCGTCTGCAAATCTCCAGAGGGGAAATTCGTCGCCGGGCACAAGTTGAAAGCTGTCTGCAATGAACCACTTCAAGAATGCCAACGCCCTCAGCACATTCGATTTTCCCGAAGCGTTGGCCCCGAAGAATGCCACGGTCTTTGGCACCCGCTCGCCGCTTCCGTCGTGGATTTCGCCGAACCGCCCCTCTTCATCTGGCACCTTTGCGCCAATGCGCAAATCAATCACCTGCGTTTCGCGAATAGAATAGAAGTTCTCGATCTCCAAGCGTTGAATCATGAATGGCCACCTACAGGCGAAAATCTATCATCTATAGTCGCATCATTAACAAAATATTGTCAATATCGCGAATATATATAGTTTTCTCCGGATTATTGCGGCCCACCTTCTGCAAAAGCCGGCCTTGGCTGGCAAGGCTCCGCCGGAGTGCGAACCCGCCGCTTGCGAGCGCAAATTGAGGCAGGGTGGGTTTTATACCCTAATTCTACCGCTCTCTACTTCCACAATCGACGCCATCATGTCAATCTTTCGACTATAGGTCGATTTGGCTCATTTATCCCAAACGCACAACGGCCCGGAGCTCTTTCGAACTCCGGGCCGTTTTTTCCGCCAGTCATATTTTGAGTTACGCGGCCTTGGCCTCATTTGCCTTGGCTTTGTCTGCCTTGGCCTTTGCCGCCTTAGCCAGTTCCACGAGCTTGGTAAAGCCCTCCGCATCCTTCACGGCGATATCGGCCAGAACTTTGCGATCCAGCTCGATGCCGGCCTTCTTCAATCCGTTGATGAATTGCGAATAGCTAGTGCCATTCAGCTTGCATGCGGCGGCGATGCGCACGATCCACAGCGAGCGGTATTCACGCTTCTTCAGGCGCCGGCCCATGTAAGCGAACTTAAGGCCGCGCTCCACGGCCTCCTGGGCCGCCTGGTACAACTTCGATTTCGTCAGGAAATAACCGCTGGCTCGTTTGAGAATCTTCTTGCGGCGGTCACTCCGCTTGGTGCCACGTTTTACGCGGGGCATGGTGGGTTTCTCCTTTTTGCGTTTCTGTTTTGCGGCTGGAGGTAGGAAGCCGTCACGTAAACGTGAGGCCGGTGAACCTCTTCACTCGCTCATTTCAAGCCTGATCTCTCGCCTCTGCGAACGCATTCCGCAATCGGCGGGGGCCAATTGTTTCTCTGGCCCATACTGCAGTGGCACAACCCTAATCCGAAGGGCTGCCCCATGCAATGGTCAAGCGTAAGGAATCATGCGCGCGACCTTCTTGTAGTCGCCGTCTGAAACCAGCAGGGTCCGGCCCAGCTTGCGTTTCACTTTTGGCGATTTCGAAGTAAGGATGTGCCGCGTCTTCGTCTGGCCCCGCTTGATTTTGCCGGTGCCAGTCTTGCTGAAGCGCTTGGCCGCGCCCGTATGGGTCTTCAACTTAGGCATTTTTCTTCTCGATTTGGATCTGAGCCTTCGATAGACAGGGACTTCCCTGCCCGTTTGGGCCTCATCCAGTATATCGCAAGCGCCGCTTCGAAGCGACCTCTTACTCCGCCGGGGCTACTCCGACGGATCTTCCGCCGTGAACGGCGAACAGCAGGGCTTCTCCGTGGCGTGGAAGTTCATCACTTCCGTCCGAATGCCGTCGGGATCGTAAATATTGAGCTGATATTTGCCGTCGAGGCCGACCTTCGGCGCCGCATCGTGACGGCTCCCTGGGCTTGCATCCAGGCGGTTGGCAGCGACGAGCGCCTGAAACGCGTCGGGCACGGAGACAACTCCGATGGAAAAATGATCCATTACGCCCAATTCGCGCTGCGTCATGTCGGCCGGCATGCCGGAGGTTCCACGCGTCACCATGTACTCCATCCAATCGTGGCCGTCAGGACACTGCTGCGCGATCCACTCCACTTTGCCGCCGCGCCCGCCCCACCAGTAGGGCCTGAAACCGAGCAGATCGCTGTAGAACGTGTCCTCAAGGGCGCGGTCGTGGACCATGTAACCCACGTGGATGATGTGATGGCCGATAGCCTGGGGTGCGAAGGCGCCGAGGACGAAGCCTAGTTTTCTTACTGGCGCCTCAACGAACTGTACCTTGTTGCCCTCAGGGTCGCGCACCTCGAACCAAACGCTTCCGCCGGCGCCGTGCTGCACGCGCGCGGGCACCTTCCAGCGTTTGGTTGCGAGATATTTCCGCATGCCCTCTGCGCTCTCGGTGACCCAGGCAATGTGGTCGAAGCGATTCACACCTGAGCCTGCCGGAAGCGGCAGCACTTCAACGAACTGCGTTGTGCTGAGGGCGTAGCGCACGCCCTGGGGATTCTCCGGATCAGACAGTTTCACCGCACCGACCACCGCCGTGTAGTAGCGCTCGGTGGCCGCGGCATCGGAGGTGTAGACGGCGATGTGCGAAAGGCCGGTGATCTTGGGGCGGGGCGGCACGGTTTGCGCCGCGGCGGCGGACAATACGGCAGCAGCAACGAGAGCGGGAAGAAGCAGCCTGGTTTTCATCACAAGTTCCTCGCGATTTCCTGAGCCAGACCAAGATAAATCGATTTTGAGGGACGCGCAATCGCCGCGCAATTCCGCTTGCGTTCGCCGCAGCCGGACGCCCGCCGCGACGACCTAGAACCGCACCCGCATCGCGACCTGCATCAGTCGCGGCGGCATGGCGCTCACCGCCTGGCCAAAGGTGCCGCTGGAGATGTTGCCTTCCACCGTTGCCGGCCCAAAGAATTGCGCGTGATTGCAAACATTGAAGCCCTCGGCGCGGAACTCGAACGAGCGGCCCTCGCGAAGCGAAAACTCGCGCGAAATGGTGGCATCGAGATTCTCCATGCCGGGGCCCGAGAAGAACCGGCGGCGCGCATTGCCCATGGTGCCGAGCGCAGGCAGACTGAACTGGCTGGCGTCAAAAACGGCGGCTCCGTTGCGCGGATTGGTATCGATGCTGAGCGAATTCCCGCTCCACTGCGGCGTGTCTACGCCGTTGTTGTTGATGCCGTTGGGAATGGTGCCCAGCAGCGATGTGTCGTTATTGTTGAGCAGCGTAACCGGTAGGCCGGTGGTGAAGCGCGCGATGCCGGCCACGGCCCAACCCTGCTCGATCTGCTGGAGCAAGTGATCCGCGCTCTTTAGTTTCGGAAATTCATAGCGGAACGAAGTCACAAAATTGTGCCGCAGATCGAACGCGGAAAGTCCGCGGCTGAGCGACGGAGCGATCGGATTGACCGGCTCGGGAAGTCCCGCTGACTGATCGAGCGATTTCGCGTAAGTGTAGCTGGCCAGCAAATCCAGCCCGTGCGAGCGATGGTTGAGCGTGGCCTCGAATGCGTTGTAGCTGGAGTTAGCGATGGTCCGCTGCAGTTCCACGCTGCCGAACGCGGGGCCGAAGGTGGTGCGCGCCGCCTGCTCGTTGAACGGCCCGCACGCCGAGCCCAGACTCAGGCACAGCGCGGGATCGGCCGGGTTAGCCTCCTCAAGCACCAATAAATGATGGGAGGAAGTGCCCACATAGCTGACTGTGACAAGTGTGCTCGCGCCCAACTGGCGCTCAACGCTCGCCATCCAGTGCTGCGCATAAGGCGTCACGTCGTTGGAACTCACGGCCGGAATGCCGACCAGCGGCTCAAACTGGCTCCAGTCGACGGTGGAATTTGGGTTCGCGCGGCTGGCTCCGTCAGCCACGTGCTGCAAGGGGAAGCGCTGCCTTGCATTGGCGCCCGTAGCAGCCACGGTAAACGGCGACGCGAACAGCGGCGGCGCAGCCGATGTGTAGGTGTACCCGTAAGGCGGATTCGCGCTCATGATGCCCGCCGACAATCCCTCATAGGCCGTGTAATACATGCCGTAGCCGAGGCGGATGCTGGTGGTCCCTGCCGGGCCGAAGATCCTGCCCAGAGGCCCGCCATCAGTGAACGAAGGCGAATACGCAATGCCCGCGCGCGGCGAAAAATCGTTACGCGGCGGAGCCAACGAATCGGGAACGCCGGGATCGCCGGGAAATACCAACCCCTGCGGCGCGCCGGGAAATACCTGCGACTGCTCGCCCTCGACCAGGGTCTGCAACTGGTTATATTTTTCGAGCCACGGCCGGATGCGATCCCAACGCACGCCGTAGTTCACCGTGAGCCGGTCAGTCGCTTTCCAACTGTCCTGCGCAAAGGCCGCCATGTAGAGATTGCGATTGCAAAAGTTCTCGGCCTGGCCCTGCGTGTAGCTCGACGCCACGCCCAGAAGGAAATCGGCAAAATCCACGCCTGTCTCGGACCCGTTGAAGCTGAAGCTGCCATTGAAGACCACGTCGGGGTGGGTGTTGATCTGGTCCTTGTGCAACTCGCCGCCGAATTTCAGGCCGTGCTTGCCGACGATGCGCGAGAAGGCGTCCATGCCCTCGTAGATATTCTCGGTCTGCACAAGGGCGGTGGTGTCGACGCCGATGGTGAAGTCGTTGAAGGCGAGGTTCTCAACGCCTTCGGTGGAGGGCTTGAGGGGCACGATATTCGTGAATCCCTGCGCCGCAAGCGTGGGCCCCACACCGCCGCGCGGCTGGCCCACGGAATTCGCGTTGCGCATATAGCCCAGGTGCGCCTCGTTAAGCATCGCAGCGCCAAAGGTCATGGTGTGCTCCAGGCTCACCAGTTGCGCGCTCCCGTTCGAGGTTGCATTGAAGCCCGGCACATTCGCGCCGCCCGTTCCGGTGGGGTAGGGATTGTCGAGCGAATAATTGTCGCGGAAGTAGTAGCCGGTAAGGGCGCCCCTGCCATGGCTCCAGTCCGCGCGCAGCCCTCCTTTGTTGTCGCCAAGAGTTTCGGCCGCAGTCGTGGTTTCAAACACTGCCGCGCCTGCGTTCGGTTGCGGAATCGAAGCCATCAGATATTTCGCCGGAGCCGACCAGATCGATTGCGGAATCTGCCCCGCGGGAAAGACCTGCGCATAGGGCTCGCCGGGCGTGACCGTCTGGCCCAGCGCCGAAGATAGTTTCGCCGCCCACGCATTGCCGTTGACGCTGCCGGTGAGCGGAACCTGAGTGAAGTCTCCGCCGCGCTCGGCCAGCGACGGTACAGAGATGTCGCCGGTGTCGATGCCCTCGGTCAACCGCGTTCCCTGGTAATCCGCAAACCACTTCACGCCCGTCCGAAATAGAGGACCACCCACGGTGCCGCCATACTGATTCTGCCGGTAGGCCGCGCGATCCGAAGAGAAGTAGTTGCGCGCGTCGAGCGCCGTGTTGCGCAGAAATTCGAAGGCGCTGCCGTGCCATTGATCCGCGCCCGCCTTGGTCGTCACCAGCACCTGGCCGCCGCTCGAGTTGCCGTACTCCGCATCGAAGTTCGAGGTCAGCACGCGAAAGCTATCGATGGCGTCGAGATTGGGCACAATCGACGTGCCCATGTTCACGTCCTCTTCCACGTCGGCGCCGTTCACGCGAAAGCCGTTGGAGTCTTCGCGTTGCCCGCTGATGGAGAGATTCCCCGGATTCGCATCGCCCGAAGGCGGTGTGCTCGCCACGCCGGTCATGATCACCGCGCCGGGTTGCGCCGTGTTCACCGGCACAATTCCCGGCTGCACCGCCATCAGGTCGGTAAAACTACGGCCGTTTAGCGGTACAGCCTCCAATTTTTTAGACTCCAGTGTCTCTCCCAGTTGCGTGCTCGTGGTCTCAGCCGCCAAAGAATCTGCCGTCACCTCCACGGTCTCAGCACTGCCATTCACAGCCAGCGTCACGTCCAGAGTTGCGTTGGGCGCATCGGCACTCACTGCAGCCGGGCCGTGGTAGATCGCAAAATTCGCTGCTCTCACGTCGATCGCGTAGGTGCCCGCGGCCGAAATAACGAACTGAAAGCTGCCCTGCCCGTCGGTTTGCTGGGTCAGCGGTGCGGCTGGGTTCGATGGGTTGGATTGGCGCAGCGTGACCACGGCGCCGGCAATGACGCCGCCCGTCGCGTCGTGCACTACGCCTGTGACACGAAAGCCCGCCGCCGCCTGCGCCCGCAGCCCAAGCGGGAAGATCGCGAAACATAGAATGAAAACGAAATAAATTCGGCCCTTCAAAACCTGCCTCCGGGAAATTCGGGGATTGCGGCGACTGCCTGCGTTCCGCGCCGCAATTCCCCATGCAGGGCCCATTGCTGCTGGCAGTGCCTATATACGACCAAATCAGTCCGGCTCTTTCTGTGATTTAAATCACTCTTTCGAGAGCCTAAAGGCAAGTTCCTCGCGCTATAGCCAATATCCGACTGATTTAGTCCTTGTTTAATCTACGACCAAATTGGTCGGAGTTCAAGACCCCCCGTCTCACAACCCGAAACCCGCAATTCAACGCTTGACGTTGGGCGCGTCGTGGTCTGACCATGGTCCTTCCGGCAGCGCAGGGCAAACCCGCGCTGGGAAAAGACTGCGACGCCGGAACACGGACTCTTTCGTACTCCAACGCACGCCATCTAAACGTACCCGGCAACTAACCTCGGGAGGAGCTCAGCACCATGGCAACGATCGAAAACAATCGCAGGGATTTTTTGAAAACGGGCGGCGCAGCACTGGCCGCAACCGCCGTCGCGTTCAACGCCAAAAGCTACGCGCAGATCATGGGCGCGAACGATCGTGTGCGCGTGGGAATTGTGGGCTGCGGCGACCGCATGAAGGGCGGCGATTTGCCCGCCTTCCAGGCAAACGCCAAAGACATGAACTTCCAGATCGTGGCCGTTTCGGACATCTGGAAGATGCGCCGCGAACAGGGCGCGGATTTTATCGAGAAACTCTGCGGCAATCGCCCCGACCAGGTGCGCAATAACGACGAGCTGTATGCGCGCAAAGACGTGGACGCCGTCATCATTGCCACTGCCGATTTCCAGCACGCCTACCATGGAACGGAAGCTGTGGAAGCGGGCCGCGACGCCTACGTGGAAAAGCCCACCGCGCATACCATGGCCGATGCGCGCCGCATTCTGGCCGCAGTGAAGAAGAGCGGGAAAATTGTGCAGGTGGGAACGCAGCGCCGCTCGACACCCGCGTATCTGAAAGCTGCCGAATACATCAAGTCTGGCCAGTTTGGCGACATCGTGATGGTGGAGATGACGTGGAACGTGAACCAGCCCGGCCGTTGGCGTAGGCCCGACGTGGTGCCGCTGCTCAAGGAAGAAGACACGGACTGGAAGCGCTATTCGCTGGGCAGGAACATGGGCGCATTCGACGCGAGGAAGTATCTTGAGTTCCGCCTGTTCTGGCCGTTCTCTTCGGGCATTCCCGATCAGTGGCTGGTGCACCAGATCGACACTGTGCACTGGTTCACGGGCCTGCCGCATCCGCGCTCGTGCGTGGCCAACGGCGGCATTTATTTGTGGAAAGACGGCCGCACGAATTGGGACACGATGACGGCGGTTTTCGACTACGGTCCGCTCGACGATCTCAGCAAGGGTTTCCAGGTGCAGTACAGCTCACGCTTTACAAATTCGGCAGGCGGCGTGAAGGAGCTTTATTACTCGAACGGCGGCATGATCGACATGGACAAGCAGACCGTGACGCCAACCGGCGGCCTGACGAAACGATTCGCTGACGAGATGCACATGCAGCCGAATCTGCTGCCGAGCGTGGCGCTCGGCGACAAGTCCTCCGCGGTAAACACCGACGCCGATACGCACGGCGATCCGCAGACCGCAGCCAATATGCGCAACTGGATGGAATGCGTGCGCTCGCGCAAGACGCCCAACGCGCCGATCGAAGCCGGCTACAGCCATTCCGTTGCGTTATGTATGAACGTGGCCGCGATCCAAACCGGCATGAAGGTGACCTTCGACGAGAAGACGCAGCAGGTGATGGCGGGAGGAAAGGTCTATGCGTAAAGACAGGGAACAAGGGACCAAGGGAACAAGGGAACAAGGACGATGAGACAATCTGCATTCGCCAAGCCCCTGCTTCTTCGAGTCGTCTTTGGAACGGCAACGATCACATGTCTTGCGGCTGGATTGCTGTTTGCGGCGAGCGCGTTTGCGGCATCGAAAGGCGTCGTAGTCGCGCCCGACGCGGCGAATCGGCGCGTGGATGTCACCATCGACGGCAAGCCATTCACGTCGTACGTCTGGCCGACAACGCTGAAGAAGCCAGTGCTCTACCCGATTGTGGATGCAGACGGCGTAACCGTCACGCGCGGCTGGCCGCTCGAGCCGCGCGCCGGCGAGCGCACCGATCATCCGCATCACGATGGGCTCTGGTTCAACTACAGCAACGTGAATGGCTTTGACTTCTGGAACAACTCGACGGCCATCCCCGCGGCGCGCGCAGCGAAGATGGGAACGATCGTGCTCGACAAGATCGTTTCCACAAAGAGCGGCGCGAACCGCGGCGAACTGGTCAGCAATTCCACGTGGATCGATGGGCAGAATCACGCGATCCTGGCCGAGGCAACGCATTTTGTATTTGCGCGCCAGGGCGCGACGCGCAGCATCGACGTGACGGTGACGCTCACCGCGCTCGATCATGTGGTTTTCAACGACGACAAGGATGGATTGCTGGGCCTGCGCGTGGCGCGCTGGCTGGAATCGCCGGAGGAGAAAGGTGGAACCTTCACCGACTCCAACGGCGTTGCAACTACAGTTGCGGCTCAGGCAAATGTTCCTGGCGTGGCGCCGCCGACGGGAGAATACCTGACCAGCGAAGGCGTGAAAGGCGAAGCTGCGTGGTCAACGCGCGGCCGCTGGTGCTCGCTGACTGGACACGACGGCGACGGGCACATTGCGACGATCGCGATTTTCGATCATCCGGGAAATGTTGGTTATCCGACCTACTGGCACGCGCGCGGCTACGGGCTTTTTGCCGCGAATCCGCTGGGCCGGCACGCGTTCGATGCCAAGCAATCGCCGCTGAATTACACCCTGGAAAAAGGCCAATCGGCCACCTTCCGTTATCGCATCGTGTTCTACACGCACGCCGCCACGCCGGAGGAACTGAACCGCGAAGCCGACACGTTTGCGGCGGAAGCAAGCGCAGCGCGGTAGCTGTCGGCTGTTAGCTACCACAGTTTCACAGTTTCTGTGCGACCCGGAGGTTTTCGCTGCAACTTCATGATTATGAATAAGTTATAAGCTCCACAGTTTCACAGCCCGTTTTTTGCTTTTTTCTTTTATTTATTTTTATAGGGGGTGGGGTGGGGGTGGTACAGGGACTGGGTAGGGGATCGCGAGTTCGGAATAGAAAAGCCGGAAGCGCGGACGGATTGCCTTGCCTGGGAAGCAGCTCATAGAACGATTGTGCCCCCGACGGGGGAAATTATCTGCAAGTTGCCGGCATAAAAATGCGGCCGTTCCGCTCCGGGCGTATGTACAGTGCGCGCAGAGTGAGACGGCCGTTTTTCATTGGCGCTGCTCCCACCCTTTCCGCAAAGAGCGCGGAAAGGATGGGGCAACGGGAGGGTTATTGAGAGTGCGGGGGTGGTATTCCGGGTCCCAGAAGCGGGACCCGGGGCACACTGAGGTTCTAGAAACAGAGCTTCTAGAAGTTGAGGTGGCCGGCAAACGTCCAGTCACGGTTGCCGCTGGCGCTGGTGATGGTGCCGAAGGTTGATGAACCGGAGGCCCAACTGGCGCTCGGACTACCGAACGTGACGTGGTTCCAAACGTTGAGGCAGTCGGCTTCGAAGACGAAGCTGAAACCCTCCTTGATGGGGAAGCTGCGGCGCAGGCCAGAGTCTACGTTCCAGGTGTAGGGGTTGCGCGCGCCATAAGGGGCCGTGCGAGGGGCATTGCCAATCTGGTACGAAGGCGAGCCGGTACCAAGGGACGACAGATTTCCTGGCGCTGAGAAGCCGTTGACATCGAGGTACTGGATCTTGGCCGGGCAGGTCACGCCGATAGGGGCAACTCCCAGATTGCAGGTGTTGTAGCCGTTGGGGCCTGAGCCATATTTACCCTTGATGCGCAATGGTCCACTGAAGCTGGAGTTCTTGTCTGGCATGGTGGTTCCGACCGACGGTCCGGCAGAGCCCGTCCAGGTGACGGCAAGCGGCGTGCCGGATTGGTAGGTGTAGATGCCGGAGAATTGCCAACCGCCGGCAACCCAGCGCACCAGCATGTTGTCGTTGCCGATCTTGCCTTTGCCGAAGGGCAACTGGTAGACGCCGTAAGCATGGATCAGATGGGGCCGCGAGATTGCGGTCAACGAGCGGTCCATTCTGTCTTGCTTGAAGCCTGTGGTCCCGCCAGAGATGGCGCCGGCAGGAATGTCGTAGCCGCTGCGGAATGTCTGGTCATCGCCGAGGTTCTTGGAGTAGGTGTAGTTGACGTTGAATGTTAGGCCGTTGTGCATGCGCTGGTTGAGGACCACCTGGAAGGAGTGGTAGCTGAAGTTTCCGACGTTGCCCCAGGTGTCGCTCATACCCGAGTACTGCGGGAAGGGTGTGAGCATTTGCTGGATGGTGGGCGCTCCGGAGGCGGCCGTGGCGGCCGTAGTGATAAAGGTCGGCGTGGGCGCCAACGGGAAGTAGGAGGTGACGATGGCTGCGTTAGCGGCAGTTGCAGGCGCGGCCAGAATTGCCTTGGTTCCGGTGGAATCCTTCACGCTGCCAAGCACAGCCAGGTATTTGGGATCGAGCAGGTGGGACCAATAGCCGCGCGCAGGGGTGGAACCGCTAAGGCCGGCATTAACGATGAAGTGGCTCTCGTTGCCGGCATAGTTGACGCCGAGGGTGAGGTCGGGCGTGATACTGCGCTCGAGGCCGAAGTTCCAGAGGATGATTTGCGGAGCGCGGCCCGAATAATACGGATCGGCGTAGGAGACGGAACTGGGGCTGACCACCTTGGTGCCGCTTAGGTAGTCCCCGGTATTCGTTTCCTGCGCTGCCACTCCTGGGGCGTTCGCGGTGGGATAGGTATAGCCCACGCCGCCAGCGCTGAAGATTCCGGTGTTCTGGAAAGCGGTTGGGAAACCGGAGGAGTTGTTGAGCCAGTAGGAGGGACCGGCTGTGGAGCCCGTGCCCGATTCGACGGGCCCGGCTGCCGTCGGGTTGAAGCCGACCTGACCGGTGCCAGTGGCGTTGCCGCCACGACCGCCGACGCCGCCAGCTTGCGAGAATACAACCGCAAAGCCTGAGCGAATAACGGTTTTCGGAGTGAGCTCATAGGCGAATCCGACACGTGGCCCAAAGTTCTTCCAATAGGTCTTAACCGGGGTCCTGCACCCGCAACTGACGCCCGGTCCGCCGTAATTGCCGGCAAACTGAAGCATGCCTTGGGACTGGGTGAGCGGGTTGGTCAGGTTCGGGTTAAAGAATGTCCAACGATCCTTGACCTCGTGGAAGGGCGGCAGGTAGTCCCAACGCAATCCGTAATCAACGGTCAGCTTGGGAGTGAGTTTGTAGCTGTCGCTGAAATAGGGAGCGATGGGGTGATAGCGGCCGCCGGTCTCGCTGAGCGGATACACGCTGAACGACGGGGCTGTGAGTGAAGCGACTGAATTCGTCGTTGAGCCGCCAATGGCGCCCAGCATATAGCTGGCGAACGCGAAACCGGAAGGCGTTGTTGCGCCTCCAGTGCTAAGAGCGTTGGAACCGGCGACGAAGTTGGCCGTGGAGAAGGCATTGTAGCTGAGATACAGCTCAGTAGAGTACCCAATCGGGAGCGCGCTGTTGATCTCTTCCCACATGTACGACATGCCAAAGGTGAACGAGTGCTTGCCCTTTACGTATTCCACGTTGTCGAGGATCGCATAGGTGTTGGGATTCACTTGCTGGGTGGCGGTGGCGGAGCCATTCGAGGTCCATGCTGTGTAGGCCGTGCCGAAGGCCGTAGTGGTGCCGAAGTTCGCGCCCGGGAACTCGCGGCTGCCCTGCCCGACGGGCGTGTTGGTGATGCCGAAGGCCGAGGGCGTGTACGCCGACGGGCCGTCGGTGGCATTGATCTGCGGCTGGATGAAGCGGGTGAAGCTGTACTTGAGCTGATTCACCAGGTTCGGAGTGATGGTGAAGACGTGCTCGACGATATAGGCCTGCGGATAGATTTTGGCGTAGGTGCCGGCAACGTAAGGGAGCGGCATCTGGGTACTGAAGTTCGTCAGATAGATACGCGCGCCGTTGACGCCCACAGTCGAGATGCGTTGCCTGGAATTCAGATCGAAGTCCGCACGCCAGTCATAAAGCCTGTCGTCGTAACCACCGGGCAGGCCACCCAGGTAGTTGTTATAGAGCGATGTCGGGGTGGAAGGCTTGGGCATGAACGCCGCCATCGCCTTGGCTTGTGGAGAGAGCATGCCCGCCGGAATCACGTTGTTGGTGGCTACACCGCCCTTCATACCCTGGAAGGGCTGGCGGGTACAGACGCTTCCAACGCAGCTGTTGGTCGTGGGGTCGAAGAGGAAAGGAGGATTGTCGGCACCAGTGCCGGTATGGCCACCCGCACCCACGTTGCCTCCGCTAGGATTGGCGGAGGTAACCGGCTGGAGTTCGGTGAAGTCGCCCGAGAGCATGGGCTGCGTGGGAATAGAGTAAAGGGCCGGATTGGCCCCGGTGCGAATGTGGTACTTGTCGTAGGCGACAAAGACGAAGAGCTTTTTGTGGGTAAACGGCACCACGCCGCCGACACTGAGGGATAGCTCATTCTGATGTTCGATGGGTTGGGGAGCCTGCTTAGGGCCAGTCAGAGTCTGGACTTGGGCAGCCTTCGACGTAAATCCCCACGTATCGAAAACGGTGTTGCGGACAAAGTCTAGAACCTGACCGTGCCACTTGAGCCCACCGGATTTCATGGTGAAATTTTCCGCTCCAGCGCCCATGTATTCGGCGGGAGGTGTGCTGGTGAGCACCTGAAATTGGTCGACAGCTTCAATGCTCATGGAGAGGGAGACGACGCGGTTGTCACCCTGCTGATTGACTGTGGTTGCGGGCATGCCGTCGATGTAAAGCTGTCCAAGGTAGTCGCCCGTGCCGCCAACGATGGGTAGGCGCGTGCCACCCTGGGCACCGGGAGTAAGCGAACC
>JARLFZ010000018.1 GCA_031296305.1 Occallatibacter sp.
GAGTTGATTGCTCATAGGCGCTTCTCGTTACGAAGAGGAACAATCAAGTGTAAATCGGGCGGCTACTCCAGCAGCGAATCAACAAATTCTTCCGGCGAGAATTCAAGCAGGTCGGTCATTTTTTCGCCCACGCCGACGTAGCGGACGGGCAGGTTCAGCTCGCGGGCGATGGCGACGGCGATGCCGCCCTTGGCGGTGCCATCCAATTTCGTGAGCACGATGCCGGTGGCGCCGGCGGATTGCGTGAACTGGCGGGCCTGCTGCAGGCCGTTTTGGCCGGTGGTAGCGTCCATCACCAGCAGCACTTCGTGGGGCGCGCCGGGAATTAAGCGCGCCGCCGTCCGGCGCATCTTGTCGAGCTCGTCCATTAGGCCGGATTTGGTGTGCAGGCGCCCGGCGGTGTCCACGTATAAATCGTCAATGCCGCGCGCCTTGGCGGCCGTGATCGCGTCGTAGAGGACGGCCGCCGGATCGCCGCCCTGTTTGGTCTTGATCATCTCCACGCCAGAGCGCGCGGCCCATATTTCGAGTTGCTCAATCGCCGCCGCGCGGAATGTATCGGCGGCGCAGAGCAGCACGGATCGCCCTTGCGCGCGCGACCAGGCCGCGAGCTTGCCGCTCGATGTAGTTTTGCCGGTGCCGTTAACGCCGACGAGAAAAGTGACCTTGGGCGGCGCGTCGGGCGCGACCGCCAGCCCTTGCGGCGCACGGAGAATAGCGATCAATTGTTGCTTCAAGAGTTCCCGGAGTTCTGCGCCGCCTTCGATGGCCTGATGGCGAGCGCGGTCGCGCAGCGCCTCCAGGATGGCGGTGGTGGTCTGCACACCGAGGTCGCTCGTCAGCAACGCAGTTTCGAGCTCGTCGAGGGCGCTCTCGTCCACGGTCCGGGTGAGAGCGGCGAGATCGGCGATTTTCTGTGAAAAGCTCTCGCGCGTGCGCGAAACCGCCTGCCGCATGCGGTCGAAGAGACTTTTCTTTGGTTCCTCTGCTGCGGATTTTTCAGGGTCGTCGCTGCTAAAAAGACGGAAGTGCATCAAATCAAGTGTAATTGGGCGATCCTGCGAAGAGGCATCGGGCCAGTCGAGTTGCTCAGTTGGCAATTCAGATGGCGGTTGCGACCGTCCAGGCCGGTCGGTCGCAGTTTAGCGCGAATTAGTTCGGAAAGGTTGACGACTCCGATATGCTGAGAGAGCAGGCCGTAAATCATGGGGAAGAAATGACTAAGGCGCCAATTCATCCGCTGGGAAAGATCCTCGAAAACCGCGTCGCCATCATCGATGGAGCGACGGGGACGACCATCCGCACCTACGGGATGAAGGAGGCGGACATTCGCGGCGAGCGCTTCAAGAATGCGAAGAAGGACCTGCTCAACAACGGCGACCTGTTTACGCTGACTCAGCCGGAACTGATCGGCGACATTCATCGCCGGTTTTTCGAGGCCGGGGCCGACATCATTGAGACCAACACCTTCGGCGCGACAAGTATTGCGCAGAGCGAGTTTTTCGTCGAAGATCCGCGCGAGCATGGAGGACGAAAGGATCCCGAGTTTTATCAGAAGGTGATTGACGATCCGTTTCTGAAGAGTCTGGCGTGGGAGATCAACGAGCAATCAGCGCGGCAAGGGCGCGAGTGGGCGGATCGCGTTGCCAACTCGACTGGAAGGCAGCGGTTCGTGGCCGGCGCGCTTGGACCGCTGACGGTGTCGCTCTCAAACTCGCCGGACGCCGACGATCCGGGATTTCGTGTCGTGACCTTCGACCAGGTGAAGGCGGCGTACGCCGAGCAGGCGCGGGCGTTGATCGCCGGCGGTGCGGATCTGCTGCTGGTAGAAACGATCTTCGACACACTGAATGCTAAGGCCGCGCTGGTGGCCATTCGCGAGGTCTTGGATGAGCGAAACTTCGCCGCGGACGGCCGCGACATACCCGTGATCATTTCCGCAGCCGTCGGACGCGGCGGCGAGACCATGATCTCGGCGCAAACTATTGAGGCCTTCTGGACCGCGGTGCAACATGCCAAGCCTCTGGCCGTGGGATTGAACTGTTCTCTCGGCCCCGACTTGATGGCGCCTTTCCTGCGCGAACTCGCGGAGAAAGTGAACGTCGCGGTGTCGTGCTATCCCAACGCAGGTTTGCCGAATCCGCTTTCTGCCACGGGCTTCGATCTGGGACCTGAAGACATGGCGCGATACCTGAGCGGATTTGCGCGCGAAGGGCTCATCAATATTGCCGGCGGCTGCTGCGGCAACACGCCTGAGCACATTGCGGCTATCGCAAAGGCGCTTGACGGACTGCCTCCGCGCAAATTGCCGGTGAACGACGAGGAAGCGCGCGCCATCGAGAGCGCCGCATGAGCGCGGACGCAACAAAACTCGTGGAGACCAAGCCGCTCCGGCTTTCAGGTTCGCAGCCGTTTACGCAACAGCCTGGTGTCTTCATCCTCATCGGCGAGCGCACCAACGTGGCCGGCTCGCCCAAATTCGCCAAGCTGATCAAAGAAGGCAACTACGAAGAGGCCGTGAGCGTGGCGCGGCAGCAAGTGGAAAACGGCGCCAACCTGCTCGACATCTGCATGGATGAGGGCATGATCGATGGCGTAGCCGCGATGACGCGCTACCTCAAGCTGCTCGAGAGCGAGCCCGAAGTCGCCAAAGTGCCGTTCATGGTGGACTCCTCAAAATGGGAAGTGATTGAGGCCGGCCTGAAGTGCATGCAGGGCAAGGGCATCGTCAATTCCATCTCGCTCAAAGAGGGCGAGGCGAAATTCCGCGAGCACGCGCGGACGATTTTGAAGTACGGCGCGGCCGCGGTGGTAATGGCCTTTGACGAACAGGGCCAGGCCGCGAGTTATGAAGAAAAGATCCGCATCTGCGAGCGCGCGTATCGCATTCTCGTAGACGAAGTCGATTTTCCCACCGAAGACATCATCTTCGATCCCAACATCCTCACCGTGGCCACGGGCATGGAGGAGCACAACAACTACGCGGTCGATTTCATCCGCGCCACGCGCTGGATCAAGGAAAATTTGCCGCATGCCAAGGTGAGCGGCGGCGTGTCGAACGTCTCGTTCAGTTTCCGCGGCAACAACAAGGTGCGCGAGGCCATGCATGCGGCGTTTCTCTATCACGCCATAGTCGCAGGCATGGACATGGGCATTGTGAATGCCGGCATGCTCGAGGTGTATGAAGAAATCGATCCGGCCTTAAAGGAGTTGGTGGAAGATGTGCTGCTGAACCGGAGGCCCGATGCCACCGAGCGGCTGGTTGCGTTCGGCGAAGCGCTGAAGGCGGCAGGCACCGCGGGCGGCAGCGAGGAGGCCGAGAAAAAAGCCGAGGAGTGGCGCAGCGGCACTGTGGAAGAGCGGTTGAGCCACGCCATGGTGAAGGGAATTGACACCTACATCGAAGCCGACACCGAAGAAGCGCGGGCCAAGCTGGGACGGCCGCTCAGCGTGATTGAAGGTCCGCTGATGGCGGGCATGAGCGTGGTAGGCGACCTGTTCGGCGCGGGCAAAATGTTTTTGCCGCAGGTGGTAAAGTCGGCGCGCGTCATGAAGAAAGCGGTCGCGTACCTCACCCCGTTTATGGAAGCGGAGAAGGAGCAAATGGCCGCGGCGGGTGAGGAGGTGCGGGCGCAGGGCAAGATTGTGCTGGCCACCGTGAAAGGCGATGTGCACGACATCGGCAAGAATATTGTTGGTGTGGTGCTGGCCTGCAATAACTTCGAAGTCATCGACCTGGGGGTGATGGTGCCCGCGGAAAAAATTCTGGAGCGCGCGAAAGAAGTGCGGGCAGACATCGTCGGTCTGAGTGGGTTGATTACTCCGTCGCTCGACGAGATGGTGCACGTGGCGCGAGAGATGGAGCGGCAGGGACTGAAGCTGCCGCTGCTGATTGGCGGCGCCACCACCAGCCGCGCGCATACGGCGGTAAAGATTGCACCGCATTACAGCGAGCCGGTGGTGCACGTGCTCGATGCGAGTCGCGCCGTACCGGTGACAACGAGCCTGCTGAGCGAAGACGGTCGCGCGGAGTTCGTGGCGCAACATCGCGCGGAATACGACGCGTTGCGCCGGGCGCACGCAGCGCCGCGGCGCAGCGGAGTACCGCTCGAGACTGCGCGTACAAGGCGCACGCCAATCGAGTGGCGCGCAGAAGATTTGGCCGTACCTGAGTTTCTCGGCGTTCGCGTGCTCGAGGATTTTCCCCTCGCAACGTTGCGCGAGTTCATCGACTGGAGCCCGTTCTTTCACACTTGGGAGTTAAAGGGCGTTTACCCCCGGATTCTTGACGACAAGAGGCAGGGCGAGCAGGCGCGCCAGATTTTTGCGGAAGCCAATGTGCTGCTGGACCGCATCATCGCAGAGAAGTTGCTGACGGCGCGCGCCGTGTACGGATTCTTTGCGGCCAACGCTGTGGTCGACGACGTGGAGCTGTATACGGACGGCGGGCGTGGCGAGGTTCTCGACCGGTTGCATTTTCTGCGTCAGCAATCGGACCGGGAAGGCAGTGAGCCCTGCCGTTCGCTTGCCGATTTTATTGCGCCACGAGAGACCGGGCTTGCCGACACCATCGGCGCCTTCGCCGTGACCAGCGGCATCGGATTGAAAGCACTCGTGGAGCAATTCAAAGCCGCGCACGACGACTACAACGCCATCATGGCAGAGGCAATCGCGGACCGCCTGGCCGAAGCCTTTGCCGAATGCCTCCACAAGCGCGTCCGCGATGAATGGGGCTTCGGACGCGATGAAAATCTGCGCCCTGAAGACCTGATCCACGAAAAGTATCGTGGCATCCGGCCAGCGCCGGGTTATCCGGCATGTCCCGATCACACCGAGAAGGGCACCATCTGGCGCCTGCTCGATGTGCAGGCCAAGACAGGGATTGAAATCACCGAAAGCTTCGCCATGTGGCCAGGCTCGAGCGTGAGCGGGTTCTACTTTGCGCATCCTAAGAGCCGCTACTTCAGTCTGGGCAAAATCGACCGCGACCAGGTGGAGGATTACGCGCGCCGTAAGGGCATGAGCGTGAACGAAGTGGAGCGCTGGCTCGGCCCCAACCTGAATTACGAGCCGGGAAAAGCGTAAGACTCAGGAAGCGCGCGCAAGACGCCGAAACCGGGAATCCGGTTACCCTCGCAAAAAATAATCTACAAACTTTTCGAAACTTTCCCGGTGGCCGGGGGTTCATGCTGCTAACTCGGGGAAAAGATTGCGCAAATCCAAGCTGCGCGAATCTGATCCCGCGAGGCGTTCACGGTTTCTTCAGCACAGTTGGGGTGTGCCCGATTGCAGCATACTCGTCGTCGCCAGGTTGAACCTTGGCGGCGAAGGGGAAGAGTGTCGCTGTCAATGACGCGATTTGCGCGCAGAGGCGAAGGCCTGTTTTTCAGGCTGGACCGATTGAACGTCGCGCATCGCACCCGATCAATTCTGGAGATGCCGAGGGGCTCGCTTCTGTCATGGAGGGTTGCAAATGAAATATAGTTCTCTCGTTGTTCTCTCTCTCCTGTTGGCGCCGCCGCTATTCGCGGACGCCGGCCAACGCATCATCCCGGCCGGCGCGCTTGTATCGTGCACCACCGGCGACGGAAGGATCTCCTCGAAGACCACCGCGGTAGGCGATCCGGTGCTGTGCAAGGTGAATTTTCATCGCGGCGATTTCATGCTTCCCTACGGAAGCTACCTAGGCGGAAGTTTCTCGGAATACAAAGACCCCGGCCACTTTTTCGGCAAGGGCTGGATGCAGCTGGACTTCGACCGCCTCTACGTGGGCGACCAGGTGATTCCCCTCGATGCCAAGGTCGTGGACGTGAAGGGTTACAAAATCGATGCGCAGGGACGCATTCTCGGCAAGGGGCACCCGGTTCGCGATACCGTCCTGTGGATGATTCCCGTATTGTGGCCGATCGACCTGATCAATCTGCCACGGCGCGGCCCGCGGCCCACGCTTAAGGCAGAGACGGCGCTGACCCTGCGCATAATGGAAGACCTTCAGGTTCCAGTAACCCCCGAACCGCACCGCGATCCCTACGGTCTGATGCAGAGGTCGCCGGATTCCTACGCGCCTCAACCTCCACCGCCGACGCAGGAACCGGAAACGAGTCCCGATCAATCGTATGCGCCGGCCGAGCAGCCAGCTCCTCCGGCAGAGTCCTACGCCCCTCAGGTCGCCTACGCCCCACCGGTCACCTACGCGCCCATGCCGTACTACGCACCAACGTACGTGCCGCCTCCAGTGGTCGCTTACGGC
This sequence comes from Occallatibacter sp., assembly GCA_031296305.1. Taxonomy (GTDB): domain Bacteria; phylum Acidobacteriota; class Terriglobia; order Terriglobales; family Acidobacteriaceae; genus Telmatobacter. The sequence goes on from JARLFZ010000018.1 coordinate 6,251, forward strand.
TATGGGTACGGCGGATACGCGGTAGGCGTGCGGCCGGGAGTCTATGGGTACGGGCAAAGCGGGTACGTACGCCCACCGGTGTACGCGCCGCGGGCCTATGCGCCGGCCGTGCGTAGCTACGGATACGGCTATGCAGGGCGCGGATACGCCGGCGGCGGTTACGCAGCGCGTGGACCAATGATTGCTGCGCGCGGCGGAGTTGGATTCGGGCGGCGTTAAGCATTTCTCCCTCGGATGTACGCCGAAGCCGCGCAGGAAAATACTTTCGCTAACTTTTGCATAGTATTTCGTACCTTTGTGCAATTCTGAGAGCAAGGCCTGAGGAAATATCAACAGGCCCTTGAAAAAAGCGCATCACGAGATGCCTCCTCGAACGGCCGGGGCTGAACTGCCAGGGCGGGTGGTTCGGCTCCCGGCCGTTCGTTTTTTTGCGTTACGCGCGAGTGCCTGAGCCCCGACACACTCGCACTCCCACTCCCACTCCGCCGAGTGCAGCTTTATTGCAGCCGCGTTACAGCAGCGCGAGATTTTTGCGCGGTTTTCTTTTTCGGTTGACCGCTCTTTCACAACCCGGCGGCATACTGGCGCTGTGATTCCACATACTCTGCATAAGGTTCCGCTGAAGTTGGGTCTCGGTTCGTCCCCGATCACAGACATTGGATTTGCCGCCGCCGTTGCGTCGCCATGGGCGAAGCCTGCCTCGCGCATTCATGCCGATGTGGGTCGATATCGTTTGCGACTCGCCGAAACTGCGGAGGATCGCGAAGCCGCATGCCGGTTGCGCTTCAAGGTTTTCAACATCGAGCTTGGCGAAGGATTGGAAAGCTCTTACGATACTGGGCTCGATGTGGATCGTTTCGATACAGCGTGCGAGCACCTGCTGGTGGAAGACAAAACCAACCGGCGCGTGGTGGGAACGTATCGCATGCAGTCCGGCGACACGGCGGCGCGAAATCTGGGCTACTACTCCGAGCAGGAGTTCTGCCTGGCGCCGTATGAACCGCTGAGGCCGGGGATTCTGGAACTCGGCCGGGCCTCCATCGATCGCGAACATCGCACTCCCGAGGTGCTGATGTTGCTGTGGCGTGGCATCGCGCAGTATGCTACCCAAATGGGGCTTCGTTACTTGCTTGGTTGCTCTTCTTTGAACTCCAATGACCCGGCGGAGGGTTGGCAGATGTATCGCCAGCTTCAGAACTTCAGGGTTCCCAGGGAGTTTGAGACGACGCCAACCGAGACCTACGCGTGCCCCTCTGAGCCACAGGATGCCGACCTGCAGGATGCGGACGCACAGACTACGCCCTGCCAGACCGATCGATCGTTGCCGGAATGCCCCCACGCGACTCATGCTACGCAGGGTAAAGTTCCCAAACTGCTCAAGACCTATCTCGCCATTGGCGCGCGCATTGCCGCGCCGCCGGCATGGGACCGCGAGTTCCGCACCATCGATTTTCTGACGCTCCTCGATCTCAAATTACTGTCGGCTGCCGCCCGCAACCGATTTCTCGCTCCGCTCACCTCATGATGCTGCGGCGGGTCCGGCGCGCTGTGGCGCTGGTGTTTGCTCTTGTGCTCTGCATCGTTCTCTACTGGCTCAAGCGCATTCGCGGGCCGCTCACGCTGGAGCAGCGTGCCGTGTGGCTTCAACAAGCGGCGCGCATGATTCTGAAAGCCGTGGGCATCGGCTCCCAGGTAGAAGGACAGCCGCCGGCCTGCGGGCTCGTGGTTTCGAACCATCTCAGCTATCTCGACATTGTCATCATCAGCGCGGCCATGCCGTGCTTCTTTGTGGCCAAGATGGAGATCGGTGGCTGGCCGTTCTTCGGCAAGGCGGCGCGGACGGGAGGAACGATTTTCCTCGACCGTTCGAGCCTGGCCAGCGCCATGACAGTCGCCGAGCAAATGACCGAGCGATTACAACTTCCGGTTCCCGTGTTGCTGTTCCCCGAGGGCACAAGCACGGATGGTGTCCAGGTGCTCCGCTTCCACTCGCGGCTCATCGATCCGGCAACCACAGCGGGCGCGCCCATTACCGCGGCGGCGCTGCGCTACGAGATCGAAGGCGGCGTAGAGGAACGCGAGCTTTGCTGGTACGGCGACGAGAGTTTTACTACCCACTTGTGGAAGGTGCTGGGCGTAGCCGGCTTCTCGGCGCAGTTGCGCTTCTTCGAGCCGCAGATCTATCCTGACCGGCGCACCGCTGCAGACCAGACTCATGCGGAGATCACGGCCTGGCGCGAAGCCAACGTCCTGGAACTGCAGACGGTCGAAGCGGATTGACGGCTTTTCCGTAAGAAAAATCGTGCCCATTCAGATTCTGTTGCGCGTGCGCGTGCCTGTCTCTGAAAGAACAGGTAGCGCCGGCCTCCCGCCCGGCTGTCGTGTGGACCTCCCGGTCCACGCCGCACTCCGCATAGATAGGAAAAATGCTCTAAATCGCGCGAAACATCATCGTCTCTGCCGTCACACCGGGCCCGAACGACATAGCGCAGCCCAGCTGGCCGGGGCAAGCACGCTGCATCAGCCGCTCCAGAACGAATACCACCGACGGCGAGGACATGTTGCCGTAGTTCAGCAGAATGTGGCGCGAGTCAGAGAGAGCTTCCGGCGCCAGCTCCAGCCCCTGCTCCACTGCGTCAAGAATGGTGCGGCCGCCGGGATGAACAGCCCAAAGATCGATCGCGCGTATATCTTCGCCCCGCGTAATCTGATTGCCCCCGGCAGCGAGCCCTCGACGCAGTTCGCCGGGAATCTTGCCGGAAAGGTGCATGTCGAAACCCTTTTCTCCGATGCGCCAGGTAATCAGTGGATTGGTGTCCGGGAGTACCACGGCGAGAAAGCTGTCGATGGCAAAGCCGATCGGTTCCGCACTGACAAGATAAGCGGCACAGCCATCTGCGAAGACGAGGAACGCCAGCAACTGTTCGAGATTCTGCGTTTCCTGCATATGCAGAGAGCACAGCTCCAGGCTCACGATGAGCACTTTGGCGCCGGGCTCGGAGCGCACGATGTGGCGCGCGGCTTTGAGCGCGTTGATGGCCGCGTAGCAGCCCATGAAGCCGATGAAGGTGCGTTCGACAGATGGGTTGAGGCCGAGGTGCGCGACGATGTCATAGTCGAGCCCCGGTGCGTAGAGACCGGTGCAGGAAGTGACAATAAGGTGCGTGATGCCGCGGCGTTCCTCTTCAGTGAGCGCGAGCTTGTCGAGCGTGCTTTGTGCAAGCCGCGGGGCGAATTCCTCGAAGGCCTGCATGCGGCGGGCGGTCGTGGGGAAATTGCCGGAGATGAAAAACTCGCTGGCGTCGTATACCCCGCCTTCCCCTGTGACCACGAGGTTGAGGAATGAGTAGCGGTGGCTGATTGCCGATTGGCGCACCATGCGCCGAAAAAGATTGCGCGGCGTTCCGTCGGCGACCAGTGATTCGGCGAAGGCAATGAATCCGCTATGCATGTCGTGCGGTGGCACCGCTGTGGCGATGCGGTTGATGCAAGCAGCTGTCAAAATTGCGCCTCCGGCAGGGAGCTGCGCTCCTTGCTCTTCCTTAGACAGCTTATCGTGTGAAACGTCCCGGCGTCAGAAGCGGAAGAGGTACGAAGCCTTAATGAAAATCTGGCGGCCGTCATTGAGCATCGGTCCGGCGCGAGGCGGCGTGGTATTGTTCGCATCGCAAACGCCGCCGGGCAGACGATTGCAGAGGCTGCGGTCGAGATTCTGCAAGTCGTTGCTGTAGCCGATATAGACTGCGGTGCCGGGGTGCGGCAGCCAGGTGAGAAGCGCCTGGGTGGCAAATTCCTTGCTGCGCAGCAGCGAGGTCTGCGCAGGATTGGCCAGCGTGGAGTCGTACTCCGCAACCAGCCGCGCAGAAATCGCGCGCGTAAATTGGTAGTTCACCACGCTGCGCATGGTCTGCGCCTCGTAGACGAATGCGCCGTTCGCGACCGCGTGATCGCGATCCAGCAGATAGGTGTTGTCGGCCGTCAGCGGGTGGACTGGCTGCACGGTGAAGAGCAGTTGCACGGTTTCCTCGTCGAGCAGCGAAGGGATCTGCCCGGCGGCGGGGTTGTAGTTCACGTTCCCTCCGCGGATGGCCTGCAGGTTGAAGTTGAACTGCGACCAGGGCGCGCCGCGAAAAACGAATCCGCCAAAGTTCTCGGTGAGGTTCTTGAAATTGGTGAGGCCGGCGTAGTTGAGCGGGCTGACGGTGTCAGAGTTCTGACCGAAGAGTGGTGCGATGACGATGTTGCGCGGCAGCAGCCAGAAGGGATCGAACGTGGAATAGTGAAAGACGCGGTCGCCCTGGTGATCGAAGGCGAAGTTCTGGTTGGTTTCGAGGCCGAAGCTCTGATAAAACCTCTTCTTGGGAAACCATTGATAGGTCGCGTGCATCTGGTTGTTGCGGAAGTTCGAGGCCTGGATGAATCCTAGCTGTGTCTGGAAGCCGGTGCTCATGTCCTGAAAATTTTCGTTCAGGTTGAAAGCATGGCCGGAGCGTTGTAGTTGGAATGCGCTCGCGGGGCCGGCAGAATAAGGCCTCGGCGTGCCGCTGTCCTCGTCGCCCATCGTGGAGCTTTCCACCATCTGACCCCAGGCGGTCCAGTGCTGGTTCATGCGCGCGGTAAAGTCGAGTCCGCCGATACGGTTCCACCCTTGGCCAAATTCTTCGTCGGTGTACATCGCGCCGATGCTCGACCCTTTGCCTACATCCTGCGAGACGCGGCCCACCGCGACGGTGGCATGTTTTCCGTACAGTGGGTCGCCGGGCGCGACGGCCTGCCCGGGCTGGCGGTCGTCGGTAACAAAAAGTCCCACATCCGTGTGGTCGAGTTTTCCCGTAACGCGGACGCCGTATTCGGGGTGCACGATGTCGCGCGTGTAGATGAGATTGATGGGCGTGAGGAAGTAGTTGGCGTTTTCAAGAAAGAAAGGCCGCAGCTCGGGAAAATAGACCGGGAAGCGCTGATCGACTGTGAATTGCGGTTGCGAGGATTCGATATCGCTGAAGTCGGGGTTGATGGCGGCGTCGAGAACGATGCTGTCTTTCAGGATCATCTTGACCTCGCCGCCATCCGTGCCCTCAAAATGACGCGAGCTGAAGAAGGGGTTAGTGGGATCGATGTCGATCAAGCTGCGCTCATTTTGTGCCAGCGTGTACGGATTCAACTGAATATTGTGCGAGCCGCTGACACCTTCAATCCCGTGCAGAATGCCTTCCTGGCTGAGGACGCCAGTCACGTCGGCGCCGACGCGCGGCCATAAATCCGTTTCAGAGTTGCGCGGAAGAAAGCGGCCCAGCACCACGCCCCAGTCCGATTCATTGCTGCGAAAACGAAGACTGCGGAAGGGGATGGCAATAAGCGCCATCCAGCCTTCTTTGGTCACGCGGCCCTCGGAATCCCACACGGTGTCGTAACTGTAATCGGTGTTGTTGGGTTCGCTCCATGCACCGTCAGCCTGCACGCCTGCCGGGTTCACCCTGAAGATAACGCCCAGGCGCCGGTCGCGAAAGGGATCGAGAAGCACGGCCACGCCGTCGTCTTTGAGAATGTTCTCGCGGCGCGCCAGGTGGCCGCGAATCTGCTCGGGATGGCGGTCATAGCAGATGAAAACGAAATAAAGCGTCGTCTTGGTGTGCGCCATCCAGACTTCGGTTTTCTCTGTGGCTGGTTGGCCGTCGAAGGGCTCGTTTTGGATGAAATCGGAGACGTGCGCCAGCTTGTCGCGGAGATCGCCGGGCGGCTGCATATTAGGGAAGTCGGCCAGATGCAGTGGGCCATCGATGAGCGGATCGGCGGTGTCCTTCTTCTGCGCAGTCACGACCGGCAATTTCGCCAACGTCTGGTGGGAAGTCTTAGGCGCGGCCGCCAATAGATTCACCGATGCCAGGCACAGTAAGATTCCGCACGTCCAAGTCCTCATAGGATTCAAGTACGCGATCCGTGCAGCCGCGGTTCCTTTACCAGTGGGATGTTTTGGGAATTCTTTACGAGATGCACGCAAGCCTTTGTGGATTCGACGCCAAATCGATGCTGTGGTTAGCCTTTTAAATGAACTGCGGCCGGCGGAGCTGTCGAGCCGCGGACCACCAGACTGGTTGAAACCAGGAATTCGCGCTGCATTTTTGGATTGTCGGGATCTTCAGCCTGTGTGCGCAGCGCTTCAAAGGCGGCATGCGCCAGGTCTGTGCGCGACAGTCGGATGGTAGTCAGCGGCGGCAGCGTGTATTCGGCGAAATCCACGTCGTCGAGCCCGATCACAGAGAGATCTTGCGGCACACGCAGCCCTGCCATGTAGGCCGCGCGTAGGACGCCGATCGCAGTCATATCGTTGGAGCAGACAATGGCGGTGGGGTGCGTTGCGAGCTTGCGTAGCTGCTCAAAGCCTGCGACGCCGCCCTTGAGCGTGTGATCGCATTCGATAATCCATTTCTTCTGAATCGGTAGCCCGGCGGCCTCGATGGCCGCGCGGAAGTCGTTTTCGCGCGTGATGGCCGAGTGCAGACTGTACGGGCCGGCGAGAAAACCGAGGTCGCGATGCCCGAGATCGGCGAGATGGCGAATGGCGGCATGAATGCCGGTCGAGTAGTCGAGAAGAATGGTGCTGGCCTTGGGGTCGTCGAGCTTGAACTCAGCAAGAACGATGGGAACGCCGCGGTGCACGAGCTGGTCGAGTACAGGCTCCTCTTCGCCGAAGGTCATCACGGCAACTCCGTCGACCTTGCGTTCCAACATGCGGCGCGCGCATGCGGCCAGTACTCCGGGATCGCTGTTGGTGGAGCTCACCAGAATTTCGTAGCCGCCCGCTACCGCGATCTCTTCGAAGCTCTGGATCAGTTCGGGGAAGAAGGGGTTGGTGATGTTTTCGACAATGATGCCGAGCAGACGGCTGCGGCCGGAGACGAGAGTGCGCGCGTGGGTGTTGGGCAGGTAGTTGAGCTGTTTAATGGCTTGCCAGACACGTTTGCTCAGGCGCTCGCTCACCAGCGAAGAACCGTTGATGGTTCTGGACACCGTGGCGATGGAGACTTTGGCTACAGCGGCAACGGCGCGAATGTCGGGAAGTTTGCCGGCGGTCTTGCGGGCTGATTTTCGAGGCACCAACTCATCCTAATGCAGACGATTCACGCACGAGGGAGAAAAGTTCTGTGCGTTTTCCACCGGAAGTAACGACGCGCCGGAAGCGCAGCTCGAACTGCCTGCATAAATACTGCTTTGAAAGGGCACGGCTTTAGCCGTGCCATGAAAGGCGCATAAACAGCGGGGCCTTAGCCCCTGAGGGATCGGGGTCGGCCACTTATGAAGCAACCTCTACGCGCTTTCCGAGATCAGCAAGCGCAGGTCGCGCAGATTGTGGCCGGTAGGTCCGGTAACCACGGAGTCTCCGATGGCGGTGAAGAGCGGGCAGGCATTGAACTCAGCCAGCGACTGCTCGGGATCGAAACCGAAGGCGCGTGCGCGAGCCACGGTGGTGGGGTCGGCAATGGCTCCCGCAGACTGCGTATTGCCGTCGATGCCATCGGAGCCGGCGCTGAGCACGGTGAGGCGCTCACCAGGATACTTGGCAAGCTCGAGGGCGCAGGTTAAAGCAAACTGCTGATTGCGCCCGCCCGCACCGGGTGTGCGATTCATCGTCACGGTGACTTCGCCCACAGAGATCAGGCAAAAGCGCGGATGCTTGGCGCGGTAGGTGTTGAAGCGCTCGAGCAGGTAGCGGGCCGCGTCGGCGTAATCCCAATCGTCGCAACCGTTGTCGACCACCACGTGATAGCCGGCGTTTCGCGCCAGGGTGCGCGCGCTCTCCACCAGATCGTGGCTCGAGAGCAGAATTTCGAAGACCGAATCGTGGAAGGCCTCGTCTTCGTCGCTCATGCTGTTTGCAGAAGTCATGGATCGCAGCGGCGCGGCATCGGCCCATGGCATCTTGTGCGGGAGGAACGAAACCCGCTGCCAGGTCTTGTTGCCGGGCGACTCGGGGAAGTCCGCGCGCTCAAAGAACGAGCGGATCGAGGCTGGAAGCTTTTCCACAAGATCGTATTTGGCGAGGAGCTCGTGCACATCGGCCACCGTGGAGTGATCGGGGGTGGTCGGTCCCGAGGAGAGTGCGTCGAGCGTGCGCAGCGGCACGTCGGGAAGCAGCAGGCTCACCTTGGTCGCCTCCGGAGCCGCCATCGCCAGGCGGCCGCCTTTGACGGCGGAGAAATGCTTGCGCAGCGTGTTGACCTCATTGATCGGCGCGCCCGAGGCCAGCAGTAATTGGTTGAACTCGATCGTGTCCTCAAGCGTGACATGCGGATCGAGGGGCAGCTCGAGCAGTGCGGACCCGCCGCCGGAGATGAGGAAGAAAACGATCGTGTCCTTGCGCGCCTTGCGCAGCAGCGCCAGCGCGGCGCGTGCGGCGGCAAAAGAGTCCTCGTTGGGCAGGGGATGGCCGCTTTCAAAGTAACGGACGCGCCAGTTGCGCTTGCTGGGCAGTTGATTCGATGCGCAGATGCCGCGCAGTCCCTTGCGCCGCCTCATGCGTTCCAGCAGGATCTCGAGCATGGGTGCGGCGGCTTTGCCCAGCGCAATCACAAACACGCGTTTGTACGCCGAGAGGTCGATGGTCGCAGGTCCGCTGCCGTCGGGCAAAAGACGATGCAGAACGTTGCCTTCGAAGCGCATGCGCCGGTCGAAAGCCGTGGCGATGTTGCACGCCTTGAGCGCGCCGGTAAAAATTCCGGTGGCCGTGGCGTGCAGTGATTCGAGAGCGGTGTCGCTGACCGGTGTCATGGCAATTGCTCCTTCAACCAGCCGGCAAGAGCGCCTTGCATCGCTTCCAGTTGATCGGTAAAGAAATGGTCTGCGCCGGGAATAAAGATGAGGCGCTTGGGTTCGGCTGCAGAATCGGCCACTTGCGTCAATTGCTCAGCGGGCGCGAACTGGTCGCGATCGCCGCTGAGAAAAAGTTTTGGGGTGGTCAGACTGCGCAGGAAGGAGTAGTTATAAGCGGGACCTTGCGCCGTGGTGGGCAGGCCGAGGGCGATGAGCGCGCGCACATCGCGATGCGTTGTGCCGGGCAGACAAAAAGCCCGCAGCGCCATGGCCGCACCAAAACTGAATCCGGCGACGATGAGGGGAAGTCGAAACTCGCGCTCCAGCCAATCCATGCCGGCCAGCACGTCGCCGGTCTCGGCTACGCCGTCGTGCGCGCCTTCGCTCAAGCCCGTGCCGCGAAAATTAAAACGTAAAACCGGCCAGCCCAGGCCCCACGCGCGATCGTTGAGCACCTTCATGCCGAGGTAAACAACCTTGTTGTGCAGGTTGCCGCCGCCCAGTGGATGTGGATGACAGACCAGCGCCGCAAATTTCGCATCGCGCGTGCCCTCATTCAGAATCGCTTCCAATTGGCCGGCCTCGCCCGCGATCGCGACGCTGCGAATGCCACGACTCTCCTGCTGGGAAATCACTTTCTGCGAAGCCAGCAGAGCCGAGCCGTCGTCATGTGTCTCAATTTCTGTATATGCGATCGTTGAATCCATTCCACTGCTCATTTTACGCTGACCGGCGCGATTGATCAGTGAGGCCGGAGCAAGCAGGTCGCACCGGAAGTAACAGAATCGGTTACTGCGATATTCTGACAACATGATGACGAAAGATGCATCCAGCCACACTCCTCTTGACCCCATCGCGTTGACCCGTCAATTATGCGAAATTGAATCAACGACCTACAACGAGGGGGCGGTCGGGGATCTTCTGGCCGGGTTTCTTGCTGGGCGGGATTGGCAGGTGGAGAAGACACCCGTGCCGCAGCCACTGGATGGCGCCGCGGGTCCACGGTGGAACGTGTATGCCGGATCTCAAGGGCAGACGCCGGAACTGGTTTTCTCAACGCACATGGATACGGTTCCGCCGTACATCCCCTTCAGCGAAGATGCGGAGTTTATGTATGGGCGCGGAGTTTCCGACGCCAAGGGCATCATCGCGGCGCAGGTCGCCGCTGCCGAAGCTCTGCGGACGGCTGGCCTTCGCATTGGGCTATTGTTCGTCTCTGGCGAGGAGCGCGATTCAGCGGGCGCGAAGGCCGCGAATCTCGCGCCCAAGGGCAGCCGCTTCTTGATCAACGGCGAGCCCACGGACAATCGCCTGGCGCTGGCTTCGAAGGGCGCTTTGCGCGCGGTGTTTCGCGCGACGGGCAAGATGGCGCACTCGGCGTATCCCGAACTCGGCGAGAGCGCCGTGCACAAACTGGTGCAGGTAATGGCGAAGCTGCTGGAACTGGAAATGCCCGTCATCGAAGATGTAGGACCCGGCACGTTGAACATCGGGCAGATTCACGGCGGCTACGCGCCCAATGTAATTGCCGATAAAGCCGAAGCGCAGGTGCTGGTGCGGCTCGTGGGCGACTCGGCGCCGGTGCGCGCCGCGCTGCTCGATGCCGCGGCCGGCCTCGCAGAAGTGGACTTCACGCTGGAGATTCCCTTCGTGCGCCTGCGCGCGGTGGAGGGATTGCCCACCATGATTGCCAAGTTCACTACCGATATTCCCCAGCTCTCGAACTGGGGCGAGCCGCTGCTGCTCGGTCCGGGGAGCATTCACGTGGCGCACACGCCCTTCGAGAAGCTGGCGAAAAAAGAACTCCGCGAAGCCGTTGAGCTTTACATCGAGGTGGCGAAGCAGCTGCTCGCATAAACCGTTCGCGGATCAATTCGAAAAGGCCGCTTTCAGCCTGGTCGCGGTGCGGTCCAGCGCGTCGTTGTATGCCGAGGGATTGTAGTTCTTGCCGCCTTTAATGAAATCGTGGTCGACGCCGGGATAGGTGACGAGTTCGAAGGGAACTCCGGCCGCGGTGGCGTGGGCGGCCAACGTGCGCGCCATCGCAATCAGGCAGCAATCGTGATAGTGATCGGCTTCTCCCGCAAACATGAGCACGGGAACGGTGATGCGACTGGCGAAGCCGGGGAACTTGTTGGCAAAACCCGTTGCCGGATACCACACGATGTTGACGGCCACGAGATCGGGCCAGCGGGAGCCAAAGGCGAGCGCGAAGCCGCCGCCGAACGAGACTCCCACCAGCGCCACTTTGCCGGGAAGCGCGTTGGGTGTCTGCTGCGCATTCTGGATGTCAGTTCGGAGCTTCTGGCCGAGGCCCCCCGCCACATGGCGTCCGTCGTACACCACCACAACATACCCGAGCGAAGCAATGGCGTTGGCTAGCGCCTTGTCGTGCTTGGGGCCGGCCATCCCGGAGAGAAAGACAACCACGTGGCCCTTGCCCTGCGGAGGATTGATGACCTGTTGTGCGCGGAGAGAAGAAACGCACGCCAGCGAAATCAGCAAACCAACGACGGCCCCAATCCAATGGAACGATGATTTCGTCATGACGGTCCTTTCAGGAAGCAGGATGGGCGCTACTGATAATTGCCGATGAGGACGAAGGGCGCCCAGTAATAAGGATGCGCGTAGCCAAGGCTGGATTGCGTGGCGGCCGGAGCTTCGGACGTCTGGAAACCGCGCCCGGTTTTAGCGCCGGGTGTGACGGCGCCGCTGTGCAGGAACGCGAGCTGCGCCTGCCGCAGCGCTTCCCCTTTACCCTGCGTGGGGTTTTTGACCCAGCGAGCATAAAAGTCGCTCATGATGTGGCAGGTGCTGAGGTCGTTCACGTCCCACAGCGTGGCCAGCACCGCTTCTGCCTCTTTCTGCTGCGCCACCATGCCGAGCCCGTCCATCTCGAGACCGTTGTGGGATTTGTAATTCTTTGCGGTACTGCAAGCGGAGAGCGTGAGCAGGCGCGTACCGTGGAAGACGACTGTCGAGTTCTCCATGTCCGAGAGATTCCAGTCAAAGCCATCGGGGTCGCCGGTTTTGTCGCCGCCCATCAGCAGAAACGGCTCGTCGCCGCTGCCGGCGATGAGAACAAAGTGACTGGCAATGTGCACCACGGAGAAATTCTGGCCGGATTCGAGCTCCGACTTCAGCGCGGACAATGTGAACTGTTCGTCGGGCAGCAGCTTTCCCTGCATGGGACCGTGCGAATCGGAAACTCCGGGGTCGTGCACCACGGAATTCAGCTCGGGCAGCACGCCGGGAAGGGCTGGCATTCCGCCGTAGCTCTTCGATAGGCCCATGGCCAGCGCACGGAGCGGTTGGCCGTTGGCTAGCGGGGAGCCGTCCATGTGCCCATAGCTCTCGGGAGTGAACAAAACATTATGAAAGCGCTCGACCATGTAATGCGAGCCGTCGTAGAGTGCGCCCATAGGCACGTAGCGCAGCGCATCATCGAGCGACCAGAGCAAAGTGGGGACGTTATTTCGCGCAGAGGCGAGGGTTTTCAATTCGCTTTCGAGCGGGGCCACCACCATGTCGTAGAGCCGGTTCAACTGCGGGCGTGGATCGCTGGAGGGCGAGCTCAGCACGTGAAGCGCGTCGAGAGCGCAAGCGCGCAAGTCCGCAGATGAGGCCGGCAACTCGACATTTTTGCGTGAGCTGGCCGTCACCACGATCGCGTAAGCATGATCGTCGCCGAGCAGCAGGCGAATCCCCATCACGTCTGGACCCAGTTTGGCGAGCGAGCCTTGAAGCAGGCTCTTCGTCGAGTCCGCGGCAGCCTGGCCCGGAGCCGATTGCGCATCGAGCAAAGGGAAGATCTCGTTATAAAGCGTGTCGTGAATTTCCTTGCTCACTTCACGTATGTTGGCATCGATAGACTTCAGTTGCGCGTCGTCCTCCGGCGTGTGCGTGGGCTTGGCCTGAATCTGAGCGTAGGTTAGGCTCAGCTCTTCGATCGTCCGCGCCTTCTTTTCCAGATCGGGCAACGCGCTCTCGGCTTTTTGCTGCGCGGGTGAGAGCACGATGGGCTCAAAGCCCGCTCCGGAGTTTTGCGCCGCTCCGGCCACCAGATCCTTCAGCTCCTGTTCTTTGAGGAGATCGAGAATCTGCTCCGCTTCGCCAAGCCGCCCGGCCTCCACAAGCAGCTCGGCCAGCATGCGATAAACGTGAGACTTCGACTGCACGAATCCCGATTGCAGCTCCTTATCAAGGCCAGAGATATTCTTGCGAATCTGCTGATAGGAGTTCACGGCATCAAGCCCGAATAAGATTGCCTCCTCCGGGCGATGCTGCTTGCGGAATCCCAGCATCATGGAGTTCTCAATCGCGGCCTCGATCTCGGGATCTGCCGCGGCCTTTGCCAGACCCAATGCTGCGATGGCACTGGCAAAGGACTGCTCCGGCTCATTCATCTCTAAGTAGCCCCAGGCAATGGTTATGAGCGCAGTGGCTTCGTTGCGCTCGTCCTTCGCCTCGCGCCACAGGACGAGCGCCTGAAGATCGAGATCCATCGCAGCTTTCGCTTCGTTCATGTAGGAGTGATCCCGGCCCATGGTATTGAGGACCATGGCTTCTCCGCGCCGGTTGCCGGTTTCACGAAAGATCGGCAGCGCCTGGCTGCCGTAGTCGAGCGCTTTCTGCGGCTGGCCCAGATCGGCGTAGGCTCTGCCGATGTCGCTCAACGCCATGGCCTCGCCGCTGCGGTTGCCGGTTTCGCGCCAGATCGGTAACGCCTGGTTGTAGTAGTCCATCGCTGTCTGGTACCGGCCGAGGTCGCGATAAAGGCGGCCCATGTCGTTCAGCGTCAGCGCTTCGCCCTGGCGGTTGCCGGTCTCGCGCCAGATCTTGATCGCCTGGTTATAAACCTCCAGTGATTTTTGCTTCTGCCCCAGCTCGGCGTAGGCCGGGCCCATATCGTTCAGCACCAGCGCTTCGCCGTTACGCTCGCCCGCCTGCCGGAAGAGAGCGATAGCCTGGTCGTAATCTTTGAGCGCCTCAAGACCCTGGCCTATGTCGGAATAGGCGCGCCCCAAATTGTCGAGGGTCCCCGCTTCGCCATCTAGGTTAGCCGTGGTGCGGGCGGCGGCGGTCGCCTGCGATGGTCCCGACGAAGTTGGTCCGGTGCCGTTGGGCGCCGATGCCGAGCTTTGCGAACTATCAATCTGGCGCCAGAGAGCCATGGACGCGTTGAGATTCTTCAGCGATTCGTCGTGATCGCCGAGATTGTTATAGACTTTGCCGATATAACTGAGCGTGGCAGCCTCACCGCTGCGCGAGCCTAGCGTACGCCAAATGGACAGCGCCTGATTGAGTAGTGCGAGCGCCTTGTCTTCCTGGCCCATGTCGGTGTACACGCGGCCCATCGTCATCAGCGTCGTTCCCTGGCCGAGAAGGCTGTTGACTCGCTGTTCGATGGGCAGCGCCTCGTTCAGGTCATCGAGCGCCTTCTGCAATTGGCCGGAAGTCCGGTACAGCGAGCCGAGAATATTCAGCTCGGTAAGAACCGTGCGGATGTCGTTGCTGGCGCGAGCCTGCGCCAGTCTCTGCTCTTGCTGTGCGATGGAGTCTTTAAGCGATGTGGTTTGCGCAGTGGCAGTGATGGTAGCGAGGGCCGCGCAGAAGAAGATTACTAAACCAATCGTGCTGAGGCGAAACATTACGAGCCTCTCTTGTACTTGCTAGGGCTGCGTGTTGGCCGCGCTCGTCGCAGGCGAGCGCAATGAAAAGTCCGCATCCGCAGAGCTGCGGTTCATGACCGGATGCTGATGCGCACCCTGGGCGGAGACGCTTTGCGAAACCTGCTGCGCTACGGAGGCATAGACCTGGCTTAGCGGTGTCAGTCCCTTGCCATTTTTCAACGTTTGCAGCAGGTAGTAGGTAAAGTAGCCGTGATGAAGCTTGTCGCTCTCGAGCGACTCCTCGTTGTTCTCGCTGGCCGCGATCACAATCCGTCCCGTTCCCAGGGTCATGTGCGAGAGCATGGCCTTGGAGGGGGCAGTGTTGGCGAGTTTTTCCGTTGGTGCGGGCGCGCCCGGGCCTGCCGCAGCGCCGCTGTAACAAGTGTCGAGGAAGACGACAGTACGCAGGGCCTTCATGCGCGTGGCCACGGCGTTGGCCAACTCCACCATGGGATACGCAGTGGCATAGAGCGCGTCCTCGTTGAAGTTCTCCCCGGTGTGGGCCTCGGTATCGTAGGTGACGAGGTAATTGGCTCCGCCTGCTGAGTCCACCGTGCGCGGCGTGCCGTGCGTGGCCACGTAAATCACTACCAGATCGTCGGCCCCGGCGTGGCGCGCGATCCAGTTGAGCTGCTCCTTGATATTTTTCGTGGTGGCTTGCTTGTCGGTGAGCAGGTGCACGTTATCGGTGGAGAACTGGCCGATGGCGGGATCCTCAAGAGCGTCGGCAAAGGCCGCGGCATCGGCAGTGGTGTAGTTGAGGTGCGGAATCTCACTGTCGGTAAAGTCTCCGATGCCAACCACCAGTGCCCACTTCTGCTGCACCGGGCCGGGATGCACGGGCGCCGCGCTCGCCTCGGGCGCGGGACCTTCCGTCGCTGTGATGCCGCGCGGCGATGGCGTGGAGAGCGCAAGCGGATTCAGCCCCTGATCGAGCGCTTCGGAGCCGTTGAATTGCGCCTTGCCCAGCGCGTAATTTGCGAGCGAGTCGTGGCCGAGGCGTTTCTCTACCAGGCTGCGGTAGTACCACGCGTCGCCCAGCTCTGGGCACACAGAGACGGCGTGCTTGAGCAGCTCCAGCGCATCGACGAATGCGTCGTTGCCGCTTTGCGGAGTGACGCGCTCCAGAGCCTGCACAACCAGATCCCGGCCGGCGCCGCACTTCACCTGCTGCGCAGGCGCGCATGGCCGGACCGCAAGCGCAAGCAATGCAAGGACGAGAACGCGGGATGGAAGGCGGGCAATCATCTTGCAGCCACCGGTTTGGACGGTTTCGCGGCGCGAGTTTTCATCGCGGCCAGAACCCGCGCACTCACTCCGCCGCTGGTAAGTTGTTGCTGCCCGGCAGCGCTCAAGTCGAAGTCGACCGCGGCCGCTCCCGCGATGGTCTTCACAATCGTATCCTCGTCCATGCCGGAACTGACCATGGCAATGATTTGCGTATTGGTCAGCCCTTTGTGAACTGCGGCCGGCGGTTTTTTCGCAGCCTGCGTTCTCATTGCGGAGACGACTCCCGCACTGACGCCATTGCTGCTTAGAACGTGCAAACCCGCGGGGCTCAGATCGAAACTCACCGCGCCGGCTCCGCGAATCGTCTGGATGATGGTGGCATCGTCAACACCGGATTTCACCATGGCGACGATCTGGCTATTCGTGAGC
The DNA here is from genome assembly GCA_031296305.1 of Occallatibacter sp. Taxonomy (GTDB): domain Bacteria; phylum Acidobacteriota; class Terriglobia; order Terriglobales; family Acidobacteriaceae; genus Telmatobacter. The sequence continues at coordinate 22,390 of JARLFZ010000018.1, forward strand.
GCCTTGGGCGCCGCAGGCGCGGGATTCGCCGCCTCCTGCGTGGTCCTGGCTTTTTCCTGGTCCAGTTCCTTGTAATGCGCGATGGCGGTTTCAATGCGCTTCTGCGGATCCACGAAATACTTTTCACCCGGCTTGGCGTCGATGGCTTTGCCGTAATTGATTGCCGCCTGGTCAAGGTACTTCATGGTCATCTTTTCGTCGCTGGCCGCGTAGGCCAGCGCTTCGTAAGCCACGCCGACGTTATACAGGCGATAGGCGTCGTCTTCCGGCTTCGGAAAAGGTGAGGCGGTCTCGTAAGTCTCAAGCGCGCGTTCCCACAATCCTGCCTGGGCAGCCTTGTTGCCTTCGTCGAGAGGGCCGGCCTTCTGAGCCAGAAGCACCTCGATCTTCTCGTCGCTATTCACAAGGTGCTCGGCGATCTGCTGCGCCGCATTCATGATCAGGCGCGAACGCAGCTCAGACGGCGTGGGCGGATTCGCGTCTTCGCTTTTTTGCCCGCCCTTCATCCGGCCGAACGTGCCCGTGACCGAACCCAGCATGCCATGGGACGCGGAATTGCCCGCACTGTCGAACTCCTGGTCGTAGGTCGCGCTGATGTTGTCGGAAATCAGCAGGCCGCCGGAGGAATCCTTCACCTGCAACGAAACGTTGAGCTGGCCGGTGATGCGCGTATAGTCCGTGGTCGCGGTCACGCCCTGCTTGGGACCAGAAAGCGATAGGCCCGGCCCCGCTCGCTTGGTGACGGTGGGTTCGGGATGGGAATACTCGGTGATCTGGCAAAGAATCTGTACCTGCGCATTATCCATTTCGCGCAGATCCGGATCGTCCTTGAGCAGTTCCGTTTCCAACAGCGCCTGAAAATCGAAGGGAAGGGTCCCGTCCTGGTCTGCCGTGCTCACGGTGAGTTTGATGGTGTTGCTGGGAAGATGGACCAGAGCAGGGAGCTTGCGCTGCAGCGTGACTTTGACCTTGGAAGCTCCGAATCCCTGCGCCGCGGACGGTATTGCCGCCACCGCCGCGACGCCGGCACAAGCCATGACCAGGAACCTTGATGCGCGGTTCATCTTGCCCCTCCGAAATTGAGCGATTGTGGGGTTGCCGCCGGTGGGGGGCCGGCGGCATGACTTGCCTGAAGCCTGACGAAACTAGGATACCCGCCGATGCGAGCCTCTGTCGTCAATTTCTCGAGCTATTACTCCCTACTTGGTAGTGGATTTGGTAGTTGTTGTCGTGGAGCTCTTTTTGGTGATCGTTGGGCAACTGGCGCTTTCACCCGACGAAGAAGTGGGTCTGCCCGCGGAGGACTGCGCCGGCTGCACACTTACTCTCATCGACGCATAGGTGATGCCGGGAAGCGCACTTTGCGCGCGTTGCGCCAGCGGCAGGTTGGGATCGGCATCCTTGGCTACCAGGTAGCCCTGCGTCAGGTCCAGGCTGGGCAGCGCTTTTGACAGCTCGTCCACGTGTCTCTGCGGAACCATGAGGTAGTCGCCGGAGGTCAATCCAAGGTATGAGGGTTCGCGGTCGGGGTCGTCCATGGCCTGCTGTGTGGCCACGGCGGTCGTCAGGTTGCCGGCCATCACAAAGCGCGTGCGATCTTCCCAGTAGCTCAACATCTGAGTAAATGAGCTGAGCGCTGGCACGCTGATGGCGGGTAGGCCGAGGATGGGAGTCCCGATCTTGGCGCCCTGGATCATGATGTTCAAGGCCTTGAAGAAAAACGACGCGGTCGGGGCCTTGGAGATGTTGACGGCCAACTTTCCCGTTCCGCCGGTGAGCAGAATCCTGTTTGTGCCCTGCATGGCCTGCGGCGACTTGAAGCCGAGCTGGTCCATTGACACCGATCCCGCCTTGTTGGGATTGAGCGATGCAATGGCCGACCACGCCAGCGGCGCCACGATGCCCATGATGGGTTTGATCTGCGTGGTGTCCACACGGAATTGCGCGGGATGTTGGCTCAGTTCTCCATTGGAGGGCCGGAATTGCGCCAGCGCAATGTTCACCGATACGTCGCCATCATGGTCGAGTAGTTCCTCTTTCCTGATGTCAGAGGCATAGCGCAAGCGCCTGTTGCCGTTGTCGTAGTGCAAATACTGGGTCTGCGCCGCCGGATCTGGCAGCTGGTCCTCTGGCCCACGCGTTGCCGCCTTGTTGCCGTAGTTGGAACTGGACGGATTCACAGAATCGAAGAACCCATTCCAGAAGCCGTAGGAATCGTGAGGCAGATCTTCGGCCGCCATCTGCGACAACTCGCTTTGTGCGGCGGCCAGTTCTGGGAGAAGCGCGCTCATCAGGCCGAGCATGGACGCGTCTGCAAGGAAATTACGTCGCGAGAGTGTCATCGTTCGTTCTCCATCTGTTGCCGGCATAACCAGAAACTGTGATTTGCCGGCTGCTCAATCGTTGTGTGAAACCCAAATCTGTGCCACAAAACTTACTTTGCCACATCCTTGGGTTTAGGGGCACTGTGCACGGTAGACAGGCTGATGCCCCAGTTGGTTGGTTCCGGTTCATGGACACCGCGCGTTCCTCCGCTGGTGCCGCTCAAGAGTTTCTCCAAGGCCGAAGTCGCCCCGCGCGTGCCGCGTGTGGCCACTCCTTCAAAATTCAGCGCAAATGGATCCGGCAACGGCTGCTCAGTCGAAAGCAGGATCAACGTATCCACCCCATAAGGCTCTCCAATTTTTACCGCCCGAGCGCCGGGCAGCGGAAATTGCCGATCCTCGTCGCCCTTGTTGGGAAACTGATTACCCGTGTAATTGCCCGGATAGAGGAGCTGCCCTGCGCCGTGACAGTCGATGTCGAGCACATAAACCCAACGCGGGCTGCGGATGCGGTCGGTCGAGGTCAGAGCCAGCCTGAATTCATCGCCTTCGTGAGTGAGCTGGTTTTCGGCCAGCGGCGTGTCGCTCACCGGTTTCTCGTTCGCAGAGGGAATCAGCGCCAGCGAGTAGTACTCGAACATCGCAGCATCGGTCGGGTTGTTGGCGAGCTCGATCCAGCCGCGCACCTTGGCCAGCCGCAGCGCATACTTGTTCAGCTTCTCACTCACGTCATCCAGATCCGCCCCAGCGCCGGCGAAAACCCAATCGCTGCGCACGGGATACTGCGAAGTGGCGGAACAGCCCGGACTGTGCGCGGGCGCATTGGGCGCAGGCGGGCCCGCCGCCAGTTCGCTCTTGTGGTACCAGGCGTACGCCGGGCCCTTGCTCGTAAGCACGCCGGCCAGCGCGTAATGCGCCGCGGCCATCTTGTCGGCCATCTGCACCGCGCTGTCCGCTGCCGGCACTAGTTCCTGTGCCGTCTCCTTCGACGGCGGAAGATTGGCCCAGAGTTTTGCGCCCGCAGGGAGATGCTGCTTGAGCGCATCGGCAGTGAGCGTTGCGCCCAGGCTCACGGGCGACGCATCGCCGGCCTTCAGCAGCATCCACTGCGAACCGTCCCAGCTCAGAACGTGCGTCCACTGCTGCTCGGCAGGATCAATTACCAAATCCGCGCCCGAATCCCGCACCTGCCCCGCCGCGGCAAGAACCTGCTGCTCTGAAAGATTCGAGGGCCACATCCAGACGCGCAGCGTCGACGATTCATCGGGAACCCATTTGCTCAGTTCGAAGATCTCGCCCGCTGCCACCGTGGCGCCGGCCGGGCTCACCACGTCTGCGGTGGACCGCGCAATGCCGTTGAGTTCCTTGATTCGCAATACCACCGGCTTGCCATCCTTGCCCGGTTGCTCCGAGGTAAATTCGGTGCCAACCCCCAAACCGGCCACCTGGCCAATATCGAGCGAAACGGCGCCATCGCTGTTAGTTCCCAGCGCGGTGGTTCGAACCTTGTTCGATTTCGCCGCGGCGCCGCCGAAGAGCGGTTGCTGCCGGCGCGCCTCATTGGCGTCGAGGTCGGGCTCCTGTTCCGGCACGCTGCCGCCCTCCAGGACCGCCCGCACGCGTTGGTAGACCAGAGATGCAGGCGCGTCCGCTGGCAGCACCTCGAGCGTCTGAATCAGCGCCGCGGTGAAAGCGCCGTGCGGTTCAGCGGAGGCATCGGCCGCCGGCATCTCCTTGGCGGTCTCATCCTGCTGCGCCGCGGAAAAAATCAGCGCGGGATTATCCTTGCGCTCCGCAGGCGGCGTTTGCGCGTCGGGTGCTTCATTAATGTCGCGGGGGTCGAACGCCAGCATGCGCTCCACATACTTGGGGCCGATGCCGCGGGTCATGCCGCCGGAGTGGCAACTGTCGAAGATCACCGTCAGATGAACGCCCTTGTCGATTGCGGCATTAAAAATGCGCGTCATCTCGCGGTCGCGAACGTCGTAGCCGCCCGTGTACGCGTCTGAAGGCACCAGGGTGCTGTCGGCGTGCACATATTTGCCGTTCACCAGCACGGTCAGCTTGTTGCCCTTGTTGTTTACGCGCAGCGAACCGTGACTGGCGTCATAAAAGACCACGGTGTCGCCCTTTTTAGGGATGTCGACGAGATACTTCTGCATGGCGGCGAGAATGCCGTCATGCGAAGTTTGGGAAGCGGGAAGAATTGTGACGCCCGGCCGCGGATGCGGCGGCGCAGGATTCGTGAGCAGTGCTACCTGATTGGCCGGAAATCCGAACTTGGCGCTGGTGAGCAAATCGGCCATGGACTGGGCGTCGTTGACCGAGCCATCGAGATTTTGGAATTCCCCCAGTTCGCAGCGGCCGTAGGTACAGCCGGCGGGATGCTCTGCCTTGGTGCCTGAAGGTTGATACGTATTGATGCCGATAAGCAGCGCCCGCTCGGTTTGCGCCGCAGCCAGCGGCCCCGCAGGAACAGCCATCAAGGCGGAGAACAAGACAAAGTACAGCTTCATCGTCACTCCCGACACTGCAAAAAGGTGGCGCGCTTCTCCGATTGTCGCGTTGGTCTCCGCGATCTCGACAGCGCCGCGCGTATGTTCAGCAAGAGCCACATGGTTGGCGGCTCCTGCCTTGCGCGGCCCGGAGAAGCATCTTCGTTGTTGCTGAACCCCAAACGTTCTGCACCATGAAACCCGGCCTCTCGCGAGAAGTTGCTCCCGCGGCATGGTTCGAGAGAATCCGCGTCTACTGCCATCTATGTCGACGTAGCCCAATGCACCGGGGTTTCAATCCAACCTTGCGCGCGGCGGGCAAAAAATCGGCAACTCTAATCGAAAAATCAGCCCGTGGAACGGTGGCTGGCGGACGCCTCGAATCGAAAAACCAGCCCGCTGGAAACTTGGCCGGGGGATGCCAGAAGTATAGCGTTCCCAGGCAAAAGAAGATTCTTACTTCGACCGCTCAGCGATGAACGACTGCATGAAGCCTCCGAACCTGGACGAGTCGGATGCAATCTGCCCGGTATGCCTGCCTAATTCCTGGTATTGATCCGTCGTTGAATCATAGGCCGGCCACGGAGGAAGTCCCGGCGCGTCCGGTCGCGAAGTCTTGGCGAATTGCGTCCAGTAGCCGATGATGCGCTCCGACATTGGTTCGTCGTCAGGGCTGCTCACCCAGCTTGTCCAGTATTTTTTGCTGAGGAGAATGCTCTCTTCACTGTGGAATGCCCCGAGGGCTGCAAACTCTCCGCTGCCGACATACGTGAAGCGGTAAAGGAACGCAGTCTGTCCAATGGCTTGCGTCTCGCGCGCCAGAAGCCACGCACCAAACCCAAACTCATAATCCGAATCCATGCTCAGAAAAGCTTTCGGAACATCCGCGTCCGTCTTGGCCGGGTACGCGGCAAAAACTTCTGCAGCAAGATCATGAAATGTCTGCTGCAACCACTGCCCGTATTGGGCGATTGTCTTAGGGCGATGCGACGAACCTCCGACAAGAGGGCTCGCGAAAATCGACAGTTCCTCCGCATTACTGCCCACAATCACCGGAATTCGGGCTTGCTTGCCTTCAGAAAAGACGCGCCATGGCTGATCCTGAAGAACCCAATTATCAACATTGGGATTGAAGTCGATCTCGTGGTCTGCCGCGGCTTGTTGCAGCAACTGTTCCGCCGGAAATGCGCGAAGCTGATCGAGAGTTTGCCTGTTGTCGCCTGAGGCTCCGAGTTGCTGTGCCAGTTTTTTCCCCTGGGCCTCGACTGCGGAAAGGGTTGGTGACGTGTTGTCGACGCAGAAGCCGCTTTGCAGGATGGCTTTCTCAAACAGCCCTGATGCGAGAGGAGAAGTCATCAAGTCGCAGATATCGAGAGATCCCGAAGAGGCGCCGAAAACCGTCACGTTGGTCGGGTCGCCGCCGAACCTTTCGATGTTCCTGCGCACCCATTTGAGTGCCTCGATTTGATCGAGCAATCCATAATTGCCCGAGGCGTGTTGAGCGGACTCAGCTGTGAGCCCTGGAAGCGATAGGAAGCCGAACAACCCCAGGCGATAGTTGATGCTGACGACGATCACTCCGCGCCTGGCTAACGTCGGCCCCAGCGGCGGCCACTCCTGAGACCCCTCAACATTGCCGCCACCATGAATCCAGACCATCACAGGAGCTTTGTGGAGCGAGGAGGTGTGAGTCGAAGTTTTGGCGCTTGCAGGCAGGTTCGTCGTCCACACATTCAGATAGAGGCAGGCCTCGTCAGTAACCATCTGCTTGCGGCCGAGCATCTCAGGCAGCCAGCCGCTGGGCAACTGGGGACAGGCGGGGCCGAACGCTTTTGCTTCGCGGACGCCTTTCCACGCAATAGCAGGTTGCGGAGGCCGCCAGCGGAGATTTCCGGTAGGCGCAGCCGCATACGGAATGCCGAGAAAAGCGGCCTCCGCGGGATCGGCGCCGAAGTGAGTTCCGCCGAGCATTCCAGAATCGGTCGTAACTCGTGGTTCCGGCAACGAATGCGCCTCGCCATGCGATGTGCTGCCGGCAAACACGAGGCCAATGAAAAGCATCTTGCTGAACTTGCTCTTGCAGAGGTAGAGCCACGCGACAACCGTCAGCATAGGAAGGGCGAAACCCATAGAATTCCATGGTAAGCCAGAGCCGAGAGCGAGAAAATTCGCTGTACTGGGTCAGTTTGAAACCGCTTTGAAAGGGCACGGATTTATCCGTGCCACAACTCCTGCAAAATCAGAATGGCTTTAGCCACTGAGGGATGGTTCTCATTAGACTGACCCACCACCAACTTCGCGGCTCAAGCTTCTCTCTTCGACCCGGAACCTCTCGTCCCTTCTCGGGCTGCGACCGATTCGCTTTGCCCGCTGGCCTTCTTGTGGCGGCGCACCATCTCCAGGAACAGTTGCTGCACGCGCGTGTCGGCCGTCATTTCAGGATGGAACGTAGCCGCGAGCAGATGCCCTTGGCGCACCAGGGTAGGGAAGCCGTCGCGTTCGGCAAGAACCTTCACTCCCGGTCCGACGCGTGTGATGCGTGGCGCGCGGATGAAGACCATCTCCAGCGGCCCGCCTGGCAGCTTCGTGGGCAGCGTCAGAATGGCGGAGTCAATCTGCCGTCCGTACGCGTTGCGCTCCACCGTGGCGTCCAGCACGCCCAGGCTGCGCTGTTTCGGATGTAGCACCTCGCGCGCCGCCAGAATGCAGCCAGCGCAGGTGGCAAAACAAGGTGTCTCGGAAATAAACTCGCCCAGCGTGTCAAAGAATCCACGTTTTTCAAGGAACTTGAGCATGGTGGTCGATTCGCCGCCGGGCAGAACCAGGCCGTCAAGGCCCTTCAGTTCCTCAGGTTTGCGCACCAGTACCGTGCGCGCACCGGCGTTGGCAAAAGCACGCGCGTGCGCCTCGTAGTCGCCCTGCAACGCGAGCACGCCAATAGTGATGGGACGGGGGCCTTCGGCGTTTTCCTGCGTCGTTTGGTCGATTGCGGCTGCCATCGTGTCCCTCGTTTGTATGATACCGGGGAACCTCATTCCGAGCCGTTGGCGGCGTGCGGACGAAGATCATCTCACGCCGTGCGGCGCAAGACGGCCCGGAAAGGGGCGTTAAACTCCGTCGTCGACAAATGGGCGAACGACGCACCGTTTGACCCCGAAGAACCATTTAAACTTGAATAGAATCTTCTTGTTACGGCGCAAATTCCGCTTGTGTCAAACGTTCTTGCAACCCAGGTAAAAGTCGCGTATCATTCGGGCAAATTATGAATCGAGCCCATGCAACACGGGAAGCATGGCACCCGCAGACGCAGCAAGACCGTGATGCGATTCTGCGTGAGTTAGAGGCGGTCCTGGCCAGTCCGCATTTTTGCAACAGCAAGCGTTATCCCACGCTGCTCAAATACATTGTGGACAACACCCTGGCGGGCAAGCTCGATCTGCTCAAAGAGCGCACGCTGGGCGTTGAGGTTTTTGAGCGCCCGCCAACTTACGACACCAATACCGATACCGTCGTGCGCTACACAGCTGGTGAGGTGCGCAAGCGGCTCCTGCTCTACTATTCCGAACACTCGAGCACCTCCGGAATCCGGATATCGCTGCCGGCCGGCTCGTATGTTGCGGAGTTTCTGCATGGGCACGATGGCCACCACGATGGCCATGTAGATTCCATTGACGATCCGGACCTTCGCGCGGCTTATCCTGCAACGGAACATCTTCCCCATCCGGCGGCGGATGCCGACGAATCGGGTTTGGACGCCCCGTCAGCAACTGCCGACGAAGCCGCCCACGGCAGCGCCGGCGTGCATGCGGCAGCCGGCCACACCGCCGGGTCCCGGAAGCTCGTTTGGTGGGTCACTGCGACGGTGCTGCTTCTGATTGCCATCGCCGCAGGTGTTTTGTTGAAGTACCGCGAAGCGCCTCCTCAAACGGCGGTCGAGGCTTTCTGGGCTCCAGTTATTCGCGATCAACACACCGTCATTCTTTGCACGGGAAGTTCGGCATTCGCCCCCAATAACTACTCGGGCGTAGTTACGGCGGATAAAACCATTGAGTATCCTTTCATCTCCATGCAGGCCGCCTCCGCAATTTCTCAGATCAGCGCCACCCTGGAGCATTCCGGAGCCGCAACGCAGCTGGTGTCTTCCGCCACCACCTCTTTGCCCGATCTGCGCGAACACTCGGTCATCCTGCTGGGCGGCTACAACAATGACTGGGCCCTCCGGCTGTTACAGCCTCTGCGCTTCCATTTCCTGCCCTATACGCCCTCCGGCGGCGAAAGCATCGTGGACCAGACGCAGCCCAAAGCGCACTGGGATCGCGACACCTCGAAGCCCTATTCCAGCGCCGACGATTATGCGCTCGTCGCCCGCTTCCGCGACCCGACCATTGATGGATGGGTGGTGGTGCTCGCTGGTGAGGGCCGCAACGGCACCGAAGCCGCCGCGCAATTCGTAGCCAGCCCACACTACATGGAGCTGCTCAAGGACAGCATCGGAAGTGACTTTGCCAGCCGCAACCTCGAAGCCGTCCTGAAGGTGAGCGTGATTGAAGGCAAAACTGGCGCGCCCTCGATTCTGGCCGTATATAGCTGGTAGCCCAAAGAACTCTCATTTTTGACACGCAGCGAGAACCTGTAGCGCCGGTCTCCAGACCCTCGCAGAGCATGTGGCGGTTGAAAATCGGTTGTAATGAATTTCAAACTCAACAAATCCGTCTGCATACATGGCAAACACGCGATAGTATTCTCCGTGATGAAAACTCAGATTTTTTCCGGCGCGATCACGCGCAGAGAACTACTGCGGCGCTCCGCGGCCAGCGCTGCCACACTTGCCGCGGGAGTCGCCTTTCCGGGACTAGCCTCCATCACCGCGAACGCTGAAGGCGCGGCCGCCTCATCGCCCCAATCATCTGAACAACGCCTCTACGCCGAGACCCTCAAAACCTGGTGCGATGGCTTGCTGGTGCGGCAATTGACGAAGATGCGCGATCCGGACTTTGATGGCGGCCTACTATGCTCCGCCTGCGCGTTCATCCACGGCCGTTGCGGCGACGCGGTCTATCCCCTGCTGCGCATGGCGCACACCACCGGCGAAACCAAATACCTGCGCGCGGCGATTGGCGTGCACGAGTGGTCGCAGGCCCGGGTGAGCCGCTCCGACGGCAGTTGGGTCAACGACGTGACCCTCAGCACCTGGCAAGGCATTACCGTGTTTCACGCGATCGCGCTGGCTGAGGCGCTCGAGCACCACGGCGAAGTCCTCGACGCATCCACGCATGCGCAATGGAAAGATCGCCTGGCCGCGGCCGCAAAATTCCTCGACGGATTCATCTCTATCGAAACCGGCAATGTGAATTATCCGGTCACGGCGACGCTGGCCTTTCAGCTCTGTGGGCAAGTCCTGGGCGAATCACGCTACTTCGATCGCGCGAGCTCTCTGGCGCACCAGGTCCTGGACCAGTTTTCGCCCGATGGATTTCTTTTCGGCGAAGGCCATCCCCTCAATGGCGTGTCGCCCAAGGGTTGCCGCCCTGTGGACATGGGCTACAACGTCGAGGAGTCGCTGCCCTCCCTCGCGCTCTACAGTTTGTTGGCCGGCGACAAACCGGTGCAACAGCAGGTCGTCGCCGCCATGAAAACCCACATGGAGTTCATGCTGCCCGACGGCGCTTGGGACAACAGCTTCGGCTCGCGCAACTATAAGTGGAGCTGGTGGGGCAGCCGCACCAGCGACGGCTGCCATCCCGGTTTTGTCCTCATGTCGAAGTTCGATCCGCGATTCCGCGAGGTAGCGCGGCGCAACCTTGAGCTGATGGCCGCCTGTACCCATGATGGGTTGCTCTATGGTGGCCCGGACTTCTTCGCGCACGGCGATCTGCCCTGCATTCATCACACGTTTACCCACGCCAAGGCGCTGGCCACGGTGCTTGACCGCGCCACATTCGACGCCGAGCCCATCGAGCGGCCGAAGCTGCCGCGCGACGAAGCCTACGCGCTCAAAACCTTTTCAACGGTCGGCACCAGGCTCGCCGCCATCGGCCCCTGGCGCGCGACAGTAACCGAATACGACTGGGAATATTCGGAGCACGTGCAACCGGGCGCAGGCAATCTCGGCGGCGGCCACGTCTCCGGCGGAGCGTTGTCGTTGCTCTACCACATGCAACTCGGCCCCATCCTCACCGCCAGCATGACCGAATACCTGATGGTCGAGATCGCCAACCAGCAGCAATTCCGCGAAGGCCCGCACATGGATCTCACGCCGCGCATCGAGTACGTGAGTGGCGCGACGCTAACGAGTCTCAACGACTTCAAGGCTGCGGTAACGGCAAAACAATCCGCCAGTGAAGTTGTGTTCGACGCGCAGGGAATGATGCTGACGAATGCGAGAGTAGCCTCTCCTTCCGAAGAGATTCTGTACCACACGGCGTATCGAATCAGCGAAACAGTCGTGGAAATCGTCGCCAGCGTGAACGAGTTGCCTGCTCGCGGTCAGCCAATCAAATTGATCGTTCCAGTAATCGCCCGCGAAGGCGAGCGCGTCGAGCAGATCAACTCGCACACGGTTCGAGTCATCAAGCCCAAGGGGGGACTGACCGTAACCACCGACGCCCTCTCCGGCTTCGACGCGAGCTTCAAAGAGAAAACCTTCAATCTCGTTCCAGGCTTCGAGGCCTTTCCATTCACGGTGCTTCTAGCCGCCGGAAAAGAAGCGCGCATCCGCTTGCAGGCAAGCTGAAGTCGCGAGCCAGCGAACATTGCGTCAACCCAAGTCTCGCGGCGTCGTCAAAACGATAAAGCCCCTTCGAGCAGGCATGCGATCACAGGGGCATTCGTGTGGAGGATCAAAAGAAATGCGCAGATTGAACAATTGCGAGAGCCGGTTGCTTACGGCGGCGGCGATCGTTGCCGTCGCAACTCCGCTTGCCCTCGGATTCGTGCATGCGCAACAGAATTCAGCGCCCCAAAACGGCGAAGCAGCTCGCTTACCTTCATTTGATGTTGCGACCGTGAAGCCCAACGATACGGGATGCTGCACCTCGACGCGCGCCACCGCAGACCAGATGACGATGAAGAACCAGACGTTGAAGAACCTGGTTGTGCTGGCGTACAGCGTGCAGCCTTACCAGGTTACGGGGCCTGATTGGATGGAAAAAGTCCGCTTCGACATCACGGCGAAATATCCCGCAGGCACGAAGTATGAGGACCGCTGGCTGATGCTGCGCACGCTGCTCGAAGAGCGGTTCAAGCTGGTAGCTCACAGCGGGACGAAAGAGATGTCCGGCTATTCGCTCGAGGTTGGGAATTCGGGCTTCAAGCTGCAGCCTTCGGACCCAGGCGAGCCGATCACCGTGGGCGGGAACCAGGGAGCGGTTTGGACCCTTAGGGCGAGAAAGATTCCGATGTCGGCGTTGACGTATGAGCTCGCAGACAGCCTGGGCGAAGTAGTGGTAGACGAGACGGGACTCACCGGTGCGTATAGCTTCGAATTGCGCTGGGCAACAAACGAGACCGTGAATGAAACGGCTAGTCCAAACGCAAGCGAGAGCGAACCGGCCCCCTCGGTGTTCACGGCGCTCGAAGAGACGCTGGGCCTGCGGCTGCGGCATGGAAAGGTTCAGGCGCCGGTGATCGTTGTCGATCATGTGGAACGCACCCCGACGGAGAATTGAAAAAGGCAGTGAGCAAGGGAGCAAATGGCGGCAGGCGCCTGACCGATTCGCGCAGACCGTAGACCATGCGGAGCGGGAACAAAATGTCGATCCGGGGTGTCTAAGTGGAGTAAGCTCTCGTGTACTCATCAACTGGTGTTGAGCTACGCCAAAACGCGAGGTCGCCTACGTTCATATATCACGCGCAATGCGGCAGGAGGATCTTGCAGGGCGCGGCCATTCTCGTGACCATGCTGGCATCCGCGCAGGCTTCGAACGCGTTTCTGCGCGCGCAGGACACGCTCCCCGACTGGCAGAAAGCTGCCGGCGGCAAGCAGGAATTCGATGTCGCGTCGGTTCGGGAAGACAAAACGGGCGCCTCGTCACACAGCAATTTTTCGCTCGACAACGGCAACGCGTGGTTCACGGTGAGTCAGAAAGATGTGTTGGCCCCGAACGGGACGCTGTTTTCCGCCGTTAGCATGCCGCTGCTGCATTACATCACCTTTGCGTACAAGCTGAGCGGCACCGAGGAACTGGCGCTGCGCATGGATTACTGGGCTGGGCTGGATCTCCACGTGCCCGATTGGGTGCGCAACGACCGCTACGATATCGAGGCGCGCACATCGGAGCCCGCGACTAAAGACCAGATGCGGCTCATGATGCAGAGCCTGCTGGCCGAGCGCTTCAAGCTGGCCCTGCACTGGGAGGCGCGCGAAGTCCCTGTGTTCGCTCTGGTGTTGGCGGCGCCGGGAATGCCGGGACCCCAGCTCCAGCCGCATCCGGCGAGCGACAACTGCGCGACGACCGCGCTTCCTGAGAACTCTGAAAGCAGCGCCAGCGGGGGAGCGCAAGGAACCTATGCCCCCACACCGAATGCAGCGCTGCCCATTCCGTGCGGCATGATAGCGCGTCTCTCGGCGAGCGCTCAGGGCGCGCATCGCTTCGGCGGCCGCAATGTGACGATGAAAATGCTGGCCGAATCGATGCCGTTTCAAACCGGGCTGGCTACGCTCGAGCGGCCGCTCATCGACAAGACAGGGCTTACAGGCGGATTCGACTTCTCGATCGAATGGACTCCTCCCGAAGACATGGGCCAACCGGGAGATGTGGGCTCATTTGGCGCCCCCTTTCGCGAGGCGCTAAAGAAGCAACTCGGACTGAAGCTCGAGCCGCAGAAGGCGCCGGTCGAGGTACTCGTTATCGACCATGTGGAGCAACCGTCGGCGAATTGACACCGCACGGGGAACGGCGCGTTAACCCGAGGATAAAAGGCGCGGAACCTTTGCAACAAGGAGGACGTATATCCGTCTTACCGATGTATCCTGCTCAAGATTGGGAAATCGGCAAGATGCGTCCTTTGGCTTTGCCCCCGCAGGAGAAGAATGAGAATTTTCACAATGAAAACGAGATTTGAGGGCCGCAATCTGCGGTCGGGCTGGAAAACGCTGTCTTCGCTGACGGGATGCGCGGCCTTAGCGATCGCTTTCTCAATCGCGTCCTCGGCGAATCGAGCCGCCGCGCAAAGTCCCGCACCAGCCGTGCAAACCACCGCGCCCGCGGCAAATTCGCCAGCGCCCTCTTCGCCGACAGATATTGCCGGCATCTGGCAGGGAACCCTGCACGCAGGCCGGGATTTGAGGTTGGAGTTGAAGATCACGCAAGCCGTCGCCGGCGGCGAGTACAAGGCGACCTTCTACAGCATCGACCAGGGCGGCCAGGCGATCCCTGTGTCGAAGACGACTTTTCAGGATGGTGCGCTCACCATTTTGATCGACGTAGTTGGCGGCAAGTACGAAGGCAAGATGAGCGCCGATGGCAAAACGATTACAGGAACATGGACGCAGGGGCCGAATCCGATACCACTGGTACTGACGCGCACGCCGCCCGACGCCGCGTGGCCAATTCCGGAGGCGGTGAAACCGATGGCGGCCGATGCTGACCCGGCTCTGGACGTGGCCACCATCAAGCCCAGTCAACCTGGCAGGCAGGGCAAGGGAATAGGATTCCAGGGCACGCACTTCAGGACAATTAACTTCGACGTGAATGACATGATTGCCGTGGCGTATGGGCTTCATGCGAAGCAGATCATTGGCGCGCCCGACTGGCTTGGCACAGATCTTTTCGACATTGACGGCGTGCCCGACGTACCGGGAAGACCAAACATCAAGCAGCAGGGCTTGATGCTGCAAAAACTGCTGGCCGACCGGTTCGCGCTGAAGTTTCACCATGAGCAACGCGAGCTTTCGGTTTATGCCATCCAGGTTGGCGCCGGTGGTCCAAAAATGAAAGTGACCGCGTCGGGGCCGAATGATCAGCAGGGATTTGCATTCCGCGGATTGGGAGACCTGGTTGTTATCAACATGAGCATGGAAGAATTTGCAACCTGGATGCAGTCCAGCGTGATGGATAAGCCGGTGGTGGATCAAACGGGGCTGACTGCTAAGTACAGCTTCACCTTGAAGTGGACACCCGACGATTCGCAGTTTGCCCAGTTCCGCGGCGCCGTGAGCACGCCGCCTCCGGCAGCCGGCGACAATCCCAATGCTCCTCCGAGCCTCTACACGGCGATGCAGGAGCAGTTGGGGTTGAAGTTTTCGGCGACCAAAGCCATGGACGATGTAATTGTGATCGACCACATTGAAAAGCCGTCGGCGAATTAAAGGCGGTGTCAGGTTTCAGGCGCCGGCGTCAGTAGGCAGACACGTTCGCAGCGGCGACTGGGAGTCCGAGCCCGCGGAGAAAGCGGGCTGGGCAACCCGGCGCGAAAAAATGCAAGACAGCAGCGAACAAAAGGGGGTTCGCAACGTCTTATCGTTGACATCTTCCTGACGCAAAGCATGCATGTTAGTGTGCCTCAGTCGTCTCACGGCGAATCTTGGGCGCGGCAAATCTCAAGACGGAGTGCAAACGACGATGAGCGAAGCCGCACCGCGCCGAAGAGGACCAATCTGCGGATTCGGCTTGGCATGCGTATTGCTGCTGGTGCGTTGCGCCATGGCCCAGGTGGGGGCGGCCGCACCCCAGGCCACGAATCCCAATCGTCCGCCTGTAGCCACCGCCCAGGTCGCCGCGCCCACAGGTGCGGTCGATGCGCGCCTGCCCACATTCGACGTGGTGTCGATCAAGCCCTACGGACCGAATACCTTGAGGATCAGCATCCACACCAAGCCGGATGGTATCGCAGTAAGCGGCATGCCCATGCACATGATCCTTCGCGAGGCCTTCGGCGTGACCAACGACCAATTGTTGGCAGAGCCGGCGTGGGTCACAACCAGCCGCTACGATGTCGACGCCAAAGTTGCGCCGGAGGACGCGCCAAAGTTCAAGCCGCTCACTGAAACGCAAAAGTGGCAGATGCTGCTGCCGGTTCTGGAAGACCGGTGTGCGCTGAAATTTCATCACGAGACGAGAGATCTTACGGTTTATACGCTGGTCGTCGCCAAGGGCGGGCCTAAGATGCAAGTGTCGACGCCTGCCGATCCGAGTGCGAACCCGGCGCCGGGACAAAACCCTTCGAGCGCTGGCGTCAGCGTCAGCGAAAAACTGTTCACGATGACAGGGCACAGAGCCTCCATGGCATCGATCGTGCACTGGCTTTCCATGCAGCTTGGCAGCACCGTTGTGGACAAGACCGGCCTGACGGAGAATTACGACTACACACTTTCCTTCGTGCCCGACGACAGCATGAAGGCGGGAATTCTGCCGCCCGGAAGCAGTGGCGGCAGCTCGCCTTCGCCCGATGCCGAAGGCCCGTCGATCTTCGCGGCTTTGCCGGAACAGCTCGGACTAAAATTGGTGGCGCAGAAACAGCCGGTGGACGTGATCGTGATCGATCGCTTGGAGCAGCCGACGGCGAACTGATGAGAGCAGGGAACGAGGGACCAAGGGAACAAGGCAACGAGAAGGCAGGGACTGGAAAGCAGATGCATCGACTTCGATATTTCGTTTGTGTTGCTGCATGGCTCGCGTGTTCTGCGCTGGCCGCGGCCTCGCCCTGGCGCGGCGTGGTCACCTTCGGCGGCTTGCCCCTGCCCGGCGCCAGCATCACGGCCACGCAAGGCACGACGACCAAGACCGCCCTCTCCGACGACAGCGGCACGTTTCAGTTCGACGACTTGGCCGACGGTAAATGGACCATCGACATTCAGATGCAAACCTTCGCGCCGGTTCACGCGGAGGTAACGATTGCGCCAAGCGTGCCGGCCGCGGCGTACGAGCTGAAACTTCTCAGCCCCGATCAAATCCAGGCCAGCGCACAAACCCCGAAGCCGGTTGTCGAAGCGCCCACTCCCGCGTCCACGTCCATGCCGCCAGCGGCGCAGTCCCAGCCACCGCAGCCGCCCCAGGGAAAGAAGCCCGCACAGGCCAACGCGCCCACCGAGATCCCAAAGGCGCCCGAAGAGAACGAGGAGAGCGCCGACGGGCTTCTGGTGCAGGGCAGCGTGAACAACGCGGCCACCTCGCAGTACGCCACCAATGCAGCCTTCGGAAATACGCGATCCGGCAGCAAGGCTCTCTACACCGGCGGGATGCAAGTGAATGAGAGCAACTCAGCGCTCAACGCACGGCCGTATGCCCTGAGCGGAGTTCCCACTGCCAAACCGACGTTTAACCTCTTCACGGGCGTGGCCGCGTTACAGGGACCAATCAAGATTCCGCATATTCTGCCGCGCGGGCCCAACTTTTTTGTCGCCTACGTGTGGACACGCAACAGCAACTCTTCGACGTACCCTGGGCTGGTGCCGACGCAAGCTGAAAGAGGGATCGGAACGAACGGTGCGCCGCTTGGATACGCAGATTTGAGTGGGCTCACGAATGCGCAGGGGCAGCCGATTACGGTCTACCAGCAGGGAACAAACACTCCGTATACCAACAACCACATTCCCATGCCCAGCGGGCCTGCGGCGGCACTCCTGGCTTTGTACCCGTCGGCGAATCCAAGCATACCGAGCGCATCGGGGTACAACTACCAGGCCACGGTCCTCAACGACACGCATGTGGACGCACTGCAATCGCGGTTCGACAAGAACATAGGGCGCAAAGACAGCTTCAACGGCAGGTTTGCTTTTCAAAGCACGCGTTCCGACAATGTGAATCTCTTCGGGTTTGTCGATCACACCGGCGTGCTGGGATTGACGACGAATGTCCAATGGTCGCACCGCCTCAAGCCGCGCGTGTTTCTGTATACCAACTTCAGCTTCAGCCGTCTGCGCTACGAGATGACTCCCAACTTCGCCGGCCGCGTGAACGTGTCGGAACAGGCGAGCATTCAGGCCTGGGACTCGACTAAGGGTCTGCAAAGCCCCGGCAACCTTCAGGACGCAGCCGATTGGGGACCGCCAGCGTTGAACTTTGGCGACGGCACGGTCGGTCTGAGCGACGCCAACAGCTCCTTCAACCGCAACCGCAGCGACGACGTGACACTCTCGACCCTGATCTACCGCGGCAAGCACAACATCGCTGCCGGCGTTGAATTCAACAAGCGGGATTACAACGACGACTTCCAGCAGAATCCGCGTGGCACGTTTAATTTCACGGGCAAGGCGACGCAGGGCGCATGCACCAACCCGTCGATTTGCGGATCGGCGCTGGCGGACTTTCTTCTCGGCATTCCCGATACCAGCGCGATCGCCTTCGGCAACGCAAACAAGTATTTTCGCGAGCCAGTTTACAACGCATACGTCAGCGACGACTGGCGCGTGATGCCGATTCTGACCATCAACGCGGGGCTGCGCTGGGATTACAGCGCGCCCATCACGGAGCTGCACGGCAACCTGGTGAACCTCGACGTGAATAGTGGCTTTACGGCCGCGCAGCCGGTTGTGGGCAGCAATGTGACCGGAACTCATTTTCCCGCTTCGCTGATTCAGCCGGAGCGGCGCATAATTGAGCCGCGCATCGGCGTCACTTGGCGGCCGATTCCCGCTTCGACCGTGGTCATCAAGGCGGGCTACGGTTTGTATCCCGACACTTCGGTGTATCAGAACGTGATTCTGAATATGGCGCAGCAGGCGCCGCTCTCGAAGAGTCTGAGCGTGCAAAACAGCACATCGTGCCCGCTGACGCTGGCCAACGGCTTCACGCCTTGTGCGTCCGTCACCAGCGACACCTTCGGCATCGACCCCAACTTTCGCATTGGCTACGCGCAGGATTGGCAGGTGTCGATACAGCGCGATATGCCTTTCGCGTTGCAGATGACGGCGACCTATAGCGGCGTCAAGGGCACGCATGGCCCGCAGGAAATTTTGCCGAACAGCTATCCGCTGGGGGCGACGGATCCTTATCCGGGCAGCTACCCTGTGGGGTTTGTCTACGAAACGTCGAATGGGAATTCGATTCGCGAGGCGGGGCAGTTGCAGCTTCGGCGCAGGTTGAGGAGCGGCTTTGCCGCCACACTGTCCTACACCTTCGCCAAGTCGATCGACGACGATGCCTATCTCGGTGGCGCTGGCCACCAAACCGCAAGCGGCAGCGGATCGGCACAGTCGTCCTCGCTGTCATACCCCTCGGCGGCCATCGCGCAGAACTGGCTCAATCCGCGGGGTGAGCGCTCACTCTCCAGTTTCGATCAGCGCCAACTCCTGAACCTGACGGCGCAATACACCAGCGGGCAGGGGCTGGAAGGTGGCACGCTGCTGGGTGGCTGGCGCGGCAGAGCGCTGAAGGAGTGGACGGTGCTGGGCAATTTGACCTACGGAACGGGATCGCCGGAGACGCCCCTGTATCCTTCGGCGGTTCCGGGCACGGGTTTCTCGAACATCCTCAGGCCCAATCTGACGGGCGCGCCGATATACGGTTCGGGGACGGCCACGCACCTGAATGCCGCGGCTTACTCGGCGCCGAACGGTGGATGGGGAACAGCGGGCAGAAATTCCATCGAGGGGCCAAATCAGTTTACCTTCGATACATCGATGTCGCGCACCTTCCGGCCGCATGGCAAGTGGTATCTTGACGTGGCCGTGAATGCTTCGAACACCTTCAACCACGCGGCCTATACGAACTGGAACAACCTCGTGACCAGCGATCAGTTTGGATTGCCATCATCGGCGGGCGGCATGCGCAGCCTGCAAACCACGTTCCACCTGAGGTGGCAATGATGCGGAAACTGGCAATCTTCGCAATTCTTCTTGTGACCGTCGCAGGCTCGCGTCCGCAGCAGGTAGGCCAGAACAAAAATGCCGGTGAGGCGCAGAATTTTACCATCAAGGTGCAGTCGAATCTTGTGGTCGAAGCCGTTGAGGTAAAGGACAAGCAGGGCAACTTCGTTCACGGACTTACCGCCAAGGATTTTGTCCTCACCGAAGACGGTGTTGCGCAGACCATTAAATACTGCGAGCACCAGAACCTGTCTGAAACCGCCAAGCCCCTGCCTGCGATGACCTCCGCCACCGAGAACGTTACGGTTTACAACAAACTGGCGCGTGAGGCCATCGCACCGGAAACCATGGACAACCAGCGCTACAAGGATAAGCGGCTGCTGGCCTTGTATTTTGACATGACGGCCTTGCCGCCGTCCGATCAGATGCGCGCGCTCGAAGCCGCGGAAAAATTCGTCCGCACGCAGATGACCACAGCGGATCTGCTGTCGATCATGCGCTACCAGGGTGGCTCGGTCGACATTTTGCAGGATTTTACAGCCGACCGCAATCGTCTGCTCAGCATTCTTGAAACCATGGTCGTCGGCGAAGGCCAGGGACTCGAGGGCACAACCGACGATGCCAGCAGCACCGATACCGGCGCGGCCTTCGGGCAGGACGATAGCGAGTTCAACGTCTTCAACACTGACCGGCAACTTTCCGCTCTGCAAACCGCGTCGCACATGCTTGGCCAGGTGAGCGAAAAAAAGTCGCTGCTCTATTTTGCCAGCGGATTGCGGCTGAACGGCATCGATAACCAGGCGCAGATGCATGCCACGGCCGACGAGGCGATCAAAGATGGTGTGACGATTTGGACCGTTGACGCGCGCGGACTGGTGGCCAACGCGCCCATGGGCGATGCCTCGCAGGGCTCGCCCGGCGGGCAGTCCATGTATACCGGCGCGTCGGCGCAGGCCGTCACCACCAACTTCCAGCGCTCGCAAGACACGCTCTACGCGCTGGCCGGCGACACCGGCGGCAAGGCATTCCTCGACAACAACGACCTCTCGCGCGGCATCGTGCAGGCCCAGGAATCGATTTCGGATTACTACATCCTCGGCTACTACACATCGAACACCGACCCCAACGGAAAATTCCGGCGCATTCGCATTTCGCTCGCAAACAATCAGGAAGCCAAGCTCGACTACCGTCAGGGCTACTACGCGAACAAGGAGTTCAACAAATTCAACGACGTCGATCGCGAGCGCCAGCTTGAAGACGCGTTGATGCTCGAAGATCCCATCACCGATCTCACCATCGCCATGGAGATCGACTACTTCCAGCTCAATCGCGCTGAATATTTTGTGCCCATCATCGTCAAAATTCCCGGCCGCGAGCTGGCGCTGGCCAAGCGCGGCGGCGCCGAGATCACGCGCATCGACTTTGTCGGCGAGATCAAGGACTTGGTCGGCGGCACCACCGTCAGCAACGTCCGCGACAACACCAACATCAAGCTAACCGACAAGACCGCCGCAGAGCTCGCCCGCGTGCCTCTCGAATACGACACCGGATTCACGCTGCTGCCCGGAAAATATTCCATCAAGTTCCTGGCGCGCGACGATGAAACCGGCCGCATCGGCACCTTCCAGACCACCTTCGTCATTCCCAACCTGAACAAGGAACTCAAGCGCGTTCCCATCAGCGCTGTGGTGCTCTCGAGCCAACGCGTCGATTTGCGCGATGCCATCTACGACGCTGCGAAAGCCAAAGACCGCGCCAAGGACGAAGCCGTCAATCCGCTCGTCGAAAACGGAAAGAAGCTCATCCCCAGCGTGACCCGCGTCTTCTCCACCGGTCACCAGATTCACGTCTACTTACAGGCGTACAAGCCAGCGCCAGCAGCCACGCTGCCATCCGCGCCGGCAACGGCGACGTCGCCCGCACCCAGCGCGCAGCCGCTCTTCGCATTCGTCAGCCTTTATCAGAGCGGCAAAAAGCTATATGAGACGCCGCCGCAATCCATCCTCCCCAGCACCACAAGCCGATTGGGCACGATGAGCCTGAACTTCGATCTCGGCGTCGACACTTTGCCGCGCGGATCCTACGATTGCCAGGTAACAGTGATCGATCCCGCAACGCAGAAAGCAGCCTTCTGGCGCGCGTCCATTCTGTTGGTGCAGTAGCCGCAAAGGACTGTGGCAAACGCAAGCCTCGTCAGTTGCCCCATCCTAAACGCGCTTTGTGCGTTTAGGGTGGGATCGCACGAACCAAAACCCACATGTCTTGTATCAGGGCGCGGCTTTTAGCCGCGCCGAAAAGCGTCCTGAAGCAAACAGGGCTTTAGCCCCTGCGACACGAACCCGCCGCCGCTGCGTTAGGATAAAACTCAAGAGGAGATTCCCACCTTGACTTCATCCATCTACGACATC
Organism: Occallatibacter sp.; assembly: GCA_031296305.1. Classification (GTDB taxonomy): domain Bacteria; phylum Acidobacteriota; class Terriglobia; order Terriglobales; family Acidobacteriaceae; genus Telmatobacter. Next base: position 44,363 of record JARLFZ010000018.1, read on the forward strand.
CCTGTTACGAAAATCACCGGCGAAGCCGCATCACTCGGCGAGTTCAAAGGCAAAGTCCTGCTCGTCGTCAACGTCGCGTCAAAATGCGGCCTCACGCCTCAATACGAGGGTCTGGAAAATCTCTACGAGCGTTTTCGCGGCCAGGGCCTTGTGGTCGCGGGCTTTCCCGCCAACGACTTCAAAGCTCAGGAGCCGGGCACGAATGACGAAATCCAGAGCTTCTGCACTTTGAATTACGGCGTCAAATTCCCCATGTTCGGCAAAATTGCCGTCACCGGCGCGGAAAAGCATCCGCTCTATGCATCGCTGATCGCCGCGCAACCCACGGCCAAAGGCGATCCCGCCGGATGGGCTGCCGTCCTCAAGCAGCACAACATCGACGCCAACCCCGCGCCCGAGATCCAGTGGAACTTTGAGAAGTTCATCGTGAGTCGCGACGGCAAAGTGGCGGCGCGCTTTGCGCCCAACACCGCGCCCGACGCTCCCGAGTTGATTGCAGCCGTCGAGAGCGAACTCGCGAAGAGTTAATCCGCATCGCTACGCACAGATGTGGTGCCCCCGGTCCCTCGCATTTGGAGACCGGGGATGATCGGTGCAAGTGCTAGTCATACCCTGTATCCTCACACCATGCACGAAGCCGCTTCCCCAAACGCCGGCAATCAGCTAGCACACGCAGCGTCGGCCTATCTCCGCTCAGCTCGCCATCAGCCCGTTCACTGGCATGCGTGGGGCGAGGCTGCGTTCGCGCGCGCCCAGGCCGAGGGCAAGCCCATCCTGCTCGACATCGGCGCAGTGTGGTGCCATTGGTGCCACGTCATGGATGGCGAATCGTACGAGGATCCCGAAATCGCCGCGCTCATCAACCAGCTTTTCATCGCCGTCAAAGTGGATCGCGACGAGCGGCCCGATGTGGATGCGCGTTATCAGGCCGCGGTATCGGCCATCAGCGGTCAGGGCGGGTGGCCGCTCACCGCATTTCTCACGCCCGACGGCCGCCCCTACTTCGGCGGCACCTACATTCCTCGCGACGACCGCTATGGCCGCCCCGGCATGGGACGCGTCTTGATGGCCATGGCGCAGGTGTGGCGCGAGCGCCGCGACGAAGCGCTCGAAACCGCTTCCAGCGTGATGGCCGCCATCGAGCACAACGAGAGCTTTTCCGCGCGCAGCGGTCTTTCCCTCGATTTAGTAGAGAAGATTGCGGGATCGATCATCGGCCAATTCGATGCCCGCAACGGAGGCTTCGGCTCGCAGCCCAAGTTTCCTCATCCCGCGGCGCTCGACCTGCTGCTCCAGATTGCCGTCAGCCGTAACCAAGCTCCTGCCCGCGAAGCCTTCGTCACGACGCTCGAAAAGATGGCGCGCGGCGGCGTCTACGATCAACTCGCGGGAGGCTTTCATCGCTACAGCGTCGACGAACGCTGGATCGTTCCGCACTTCGAGAAGATGCTCTACGACAATACGGAGCTTCTGCGCAACTACGTCCACGGCTATCAGAGCTTTGTGCGCGAGGACTTCCTCGAAACCGCGCAAGAGATCGTCGCATGGCTCGACTCCACCATGACCGACCGCGAGCGCGGCGGATTTTTTGCCTCGCAGGACGCCGATGTGGGTCTCGACGACGATGGCGACTACTTTACGTGGACGCTCGAAGAGGCGCGCGCTGTTCTCGATCCCGCGGAGGTGGAATTTGCCGCGAAGTATTGGGACATCGGCGAACTTGGCGACATGCATCACAACCCGGCCAAGAACGTGCTGCATGTAGATCGATCGCTCGCCGAGATGGCCAAAGAATCCGGTGCGCCCTACGCATCGCTCCTCGCCCTGCTTGATTCGGCCCGCGCCAAACTCCTCGCCGCGCGCGCCCTGCGCCCCACGCCGTTCATCGACCGCACGCTCTACACAGGCTGGAACGCGATGGCGGTCACAGCCTACCTCGAAACCGCACGCGTCCTGCGCATGGATTCAGCGAAGGAGTTTGCGCTACTCACTCTCGATCGGCTTCTCAAAGAAGCCTGGGATGGCGAAGTTTCCGAAAACGGTCCGGGGCTCGCGCACGTCATCGCCTACGCCGATGGCCCGGAGCAGTTGACAGGCGGCGAAAAGATCCCCGGCACGCTCGACGATTACGCCTTTACCATCCACGCCTGCATCGACGCGTGGATGGCGAGCGGCGACATGAGCTATCACCACGCCGCCGTCAAGTTGGCGGACGCGATGATTGCGCGCTTCCATGATTCGGCCTTTGGCGGATTCTTCGACGCGGCCGCGCCTCCCGAAAATTCGCTCGGCGCATTATCTGCGCGGCGCAAGCCCCTGCAAGACGCACCCACGCCGTCAGGAAACCCCACGGCCGCCGGGGCCCTGCTGCGCCTTGAGGCACTGAGTGGGACCAAAAAGTATCGCGAAATCGCCGAAGATACGCTGGCCTGTTTTGCCGGCATCGTGGACCACTTCGGCCTCTACGCCGGCAGCTATGGCCTCGCCGCCGAGCGCCTTCTGCTCGATCCCGTGCAAGTGGTTATCGCCGGCGCAGGGCCGGAAGCGGCGCGTCTTGAAGCCTTGGCCGTAGCGCGCTTCGCCATCAACAAAACCGTGATGCGCATCGATCCCGCGCGACTCGTCGCGGGCGAAGTTCCTGAAGCGTTGGCCGAGACCCTGCTCCAGGTTCCACCACCCACCGAAGCCGAAGCATGGGCCATGATCTGCCGCGGCCGCACCTGCCTGCCGCCGATCACCGACGGTGAGGCCCTGCTGAATGCGCTCGAACCGGATTCCTAGCCCGCATTCTTCACACGCGGCGAGAACCTGTAGCGCCGGTCTGGAGACCGGCGCTACAATCTCACTCCCCGCTGAACGGATTGCTTTCGACCGGCTTGATCGTCGTCGCATCGCGTGCCGGTGCCGCCGCTTCCTCAGGCCGCATCGCCGCCCCCGCCGCATCCGCATCTTCGCGGTGCTGGAACACGCGGTTCGGATCGCCCGGCAGCAGATGATTCTCCTCAAGAGCCAGCCGCACCCGCCGCTGGAACTCGCGCACCAACCCGTATTGCTGACTAGCCCGCGTCTTGAAGATGACCGGGAAAATCATCTGCGAACCCTTCACGCTATCGAGGCCCAGAACCTTCGGATCATCCAGAGTCACGTCGCGGAACTCGTCGCTGTTGCGCAAGTCCATCGCAATCTTTTTCAGCAGCTCTGTCACTGCGTCGGGATGTGCCGAGAAATCCACGCTCACGCTAACCGTCGCCACTGCGTAACCTGCGCTCAAATTGGCGACCGTCGTGATCTGCGAATTCGGAATTACATAGAGCGTGCCGTCCGCGTCGCGCACCGCGGTTCTGCGCAGCGTCAGCGCTTCCACCACGCCACTCACCCCGGCCACGCGCACTTGGTCACCCACGCTGAACTGGCCCTCGACCAGAATCAGAAATCCGTTCAGCATGTCTTTCACAATGGTTTGTGCGGCCAGGCCAATGGCAATGCCCGCGATGCCCGCCGATGCCAGCAAGGGGGCAAGGCTGAAGCCGATGGTATCGAGCGCCATAAAGCCCGCAATCAGGCCGATAATCGCCAGGCCCGTGGTCCGGATCACTCCGGCCATGGTTTTCACCTCGGCAAGGCGCTCCAGCCCGGCCGCGCTAGTCTCTGCCAGACGCGCCATGTGGTGCGTGACGAGGCGCAGCAAGCGGCTGAATATAAAAGCGATGATGGCAATGACAATCAGCTTGGGCAGCTTGGTATGGACGAACTCCTGGCTGTCGGCTATCCATTCATCCAGCACTTTTCCCAGGAACCGCCCTTCCTGGAATACTCCCCAGCGCATGGCTAGGATGAAACTCGCGTGTATCGGTGAAAGAAACATGCCAAAACTCCCCCTTCTAGACTAGACTGTGCGCAGGAATGGCCGGAATCGGCACCCATTCCTCCGGCACATTTTTGTCCCATGCGAATGTCAATGCAAAGCTGGCATCGTGCTGATCGAGACAGGCCCGAGGGCTGGTTTCGACGCCGCGGCGTGCCCCTCTGTCTGCTGGCATGTTGCGCCGCGCTCGCCCTTGCGGCCGGCTCCGGCCTGCTGCGCGGTCATGCACAATCTGCGCCCGCTCCAACCCCCGCGGCTCCTGAAAAAGTTGCCAGTGCACCGACTCCCGCCGTCGGCCAGCAGCAAAAACCACCCGCCGCGAACACCGCCGACGAGACGCAGAAGCAGCAGATTGCAAGTGAATGTGCCGACCTGCTCAAGATGGCCACGGATCTGAAGTCGGAGGTCGACAAGACCAACAGGGACACGCTTTCTTTGACGGTCGTCCGCAAAGCCAGCGCGATCGAGCGGCTCGCTCACAAGGTCAGAACGGCAAGCACCCAAGGGTCGAGGTAAGCCATGCGACGTGCTGCCAGGACGGTTCGTTATGCGTGAAACACGGCGCGTATTTCGGATTGCCGGATTTCATCCCACCCGTCTGTCCCTCTGCGCGAGTATGGGATTAGCAGTTCTGCTGGCGCTGTTTTACGTTCTCGTCTGCGCGCTGCCCGGCCATTCTCAGTCGTCCGGAGGATCCTACGGCGGACAGGGGCAAGGCACCCACCCCTTCTCGCCGCACACCGATCTCGGTTCGCCCTCGCCCGAGGATGCTGACCCCGCGATGGTCGAAAGACGCATACGCGCGCTCAATAACGAGCGCCAAAAGGAAATCGTCGCCGACACCGATAAGCTGTTGAAGCTCGCCAGGGAACTGAATGAAGAGGTCGCCAAGACCAATGCGGACTCATTGACCGCGGACGAGTTGCATAAAATCGCCGACATTGAAAAACTCGCGCGCAACGTGCGGCAAAAGATGACAGAAGGCTTCGGCCAGCCTCAAACCACCATGCCGCCGGTACCAACGGGTTATTCCACTTATTGATTGGCGCAGCGCCTCTTTGTCCCGGCAGTCCAGGGCAATCGCATTTCAAGTCTCTTCACGTCCAACGCTTGTCATCCTGAACGTAGTGAAGGATCTGCGGTTGTTTTTCCTCGCTTCCGCGATGTCGAACCTGCGCCGGTGTGCAGGAAATGCGTCGAAAGGCAGCCGCGGATCCTTCGTCGCTGCGCTCCTCAGGATGACAAATCGATGAAAGTGCTCCAACAATTTCAAATGCGTTTGCCCTACCCGGCAGCCGGCGTGACCGGCACTCGCGTTTGTCACGTTGTTACAATCGAAGTGAGCAGTATCTGGAAAGCGCTCCTGGGGGTCGACCGGAATGGAAGTGGCTATTTCCAGGGCTCGTGCTGCGGGGGTGTCCCCCGCTTCCGGCGAGCCCACCGCAGCGCAGTTGGTCGAATTCTACCGGCTGATGTTTCTCTCCCGCGCGGTAGACGACCGGGAGATTCTCCTCAAGCGTCAGCAAAAAATCTTCTTCCAGATTTCCGCCGCGGGCCATGAGGCCCTGCAGGTGGGCGCGGCGCTGGCTCTTCGTCCCGGCTACGACTGGTTTTTCCCCTACTATCGCGATCGCGCGCTTTGCCTGGCGCTGGGCGTCAGCCCTTACGACATGATGTTGCAGGGCGTAGGCGCGGCCGACGATCCCGCCAGTGGCGGCCGTCAGATGCCCACCCACTGGAGCAGCCAATCTCTGCACATCGTCAGCACATCCTCCTCCACCGCGACCCAGTTGCTCCATGCCGTGGGCTGCGCTGAAGCAGGCCGCTACTTCAGCCGCCATCCCGAGTCCGCCATCAAAGCTCCCGGCGACTATCGCGAATTTCGCAACGTCGATTTCCACGGTGACGAGGTGACTTTGGCCTGCATTGGCGAGGGCTCAACCTCGCAAGGCGAGTTCTGGGAAGCGATGAACACCGCGTCCAATCAGAAACTCCCTGTCATCTTTATGGTCGAAGACAACGGCTACGCCATCAGCGTTCCCGTTGAAGTCAACACGCCGGGCGGAAACATCTCGCGTCTGGTCGCCAATTTCCCCAACTTCTTTTTTGCAGAGATCGACGGCAACGATCCCGTGGCCAGCCTGCGCGCGTTTCAGCAGGCGGCGGCGCACTGCCGCTCGGGCCGCGGTCCGGCTCTCGTGCACGGCCATTGCGTGCGGCTCTACTCCCACTCCCTTTCCGACGATGACAAGAACTACCGCTCCGCTGCCGAGCGCGAGGCCGACGCCCTCTGCGATCCCATCGCCACACTGCGCACGCGG